>NZ_JBHLWL010000036.1:0-154347 GCF_042432965.1 Paracerasibacillus soli
CTGTTAATTCCTCATCTTGAACATCTCGTACTTTCGCCTCATAATAGTACGTGCTTCTTGGAAGTTGTAGGACTGCGCACATTGCTGATACCGAGTATTTGTGACGGTTATTTCGGATCACATCTACTTTCGTCCCATTATCAGCGCGGCTTGCTTTAAAATATCGTTCTCCATCATCAGTCTTTGATTTTCTTTGCGGAGCCTGATTAGTTCTTCCTGCTCCGGTGTTCTATTGTCCTTCTCTTCAAATGATCCACTTGTTTTATGCTGACGAACCCATTTATCAAAGGAAGATGGCGTCAGCTCGTATTCCTTGATAATTTCATTTCTAGGTTTACCTGAAAGATGCAATTGAACAATTTGTTCTTTAAATTCTTTGGTGAATGTTCTTCGTTCTCTTTTGGCCATAATTAATTCTCTCCCGACTTATTAATGAATTAAGTTTATATGACCTTAATGAATCTGTCCAACTAAGTGTAACCTATCCACAAAAGGGATTCAATTGGTAGGAGTCCTCTTGAAATTGGATCATACTATGGATTCTATAAGGTCTGCGAGGCCATTCTTGAATATGGTGGAAAGATAGATAAGAATTCACTACGGAGAGCTTCGGAAGGATGGGGTGGTAATAAACAAGACGCAATAATTGAATTGTTACAGCGATGGTAGAGCCGATAAATTAGAATGGAATGGCCCCCAGTGAATATATTACTCCGAGGGGGATTTTTTAATGAATAGACAAACCTCATGTACTGTAATAGTGCACCATGGATTTTAAAACAGTCGGCAACTAATTTATCATTGCTATGCAAATTTACACTCTATCATGGTTAGGATAAAACAGACTAAAAAGAAAATAGGAACCCGTTCCTGATTATACAAACCTCCTAATTGTAATGGGGATATTTATTATATGTTATACTAAATATAGATTATTGCGAGAATTCGGTTCTCCAACCAACGGGCAGTTTTGTTTAATAAGAAATAAATTTAATCGAGATCGTGTTGAAGGGATTGACTTTGTCATGGATATTAGAAGACCGGATGATTATGAACTTGAAAAGATTATGCTGCTTTCCCCACAAGCCTTATTCGATGGCACATTAGGTGAGGTAAGACCCACAATAGAAAAAATTAAAAGTCTTATTGAACCATTATTGGAAAAAGGAAGCTATTATTTAATCGCAATTGAAGAAGGCAAACTGCTAGGGTGGATTCTTATAGGGGCAAGTAGAGAGCAGTTTACTGACAAGATGAACGGCTTTATTTATGAATTATTTGTTTTGGAGGAATTTAGAGGGAAGGGAATTTCTAAACGATTATTGAGAACTGCTGTTGATGAACTAAGGCAAAATGGATACTCTGAGGTTCGTCTAAGTGCATATGCGGGTAATCAAGCTATTAAACTTTATGAGAAAATGGGCTTTACCATCAGAACAGTTTCTATGAGTTTACCATTATAATAAATGGATTTGCACTAACAGATAGATTAGTATAACAAAATAATACATAAGAAGATAAGCCATGTTGATATCCTTGATAGTTAATAAAAGTAATGTTGTACGTGCTTCCAATCATATATTGGGGGCATATTTTCATTTATAAAGTTGAGAAAAAATTTGCTGTTAAAAAATGATGACAAATTTGTTTGAAGATGTACATGCTCATGCAAAAGAGGGTTCTGAAAAGTTGGGTTCATCCAGAATAAGATATATTATAGTTAAAATAAAAGGAGTCTTAAATATCTAATTTGGGGAGGTATGTACGTGTTTATTGTGAATGTAGAGGGTGCCATTTATAAAAATGATAAATGGTTAATTATTGAACGAAGTAAAAAAGAAGAACATGCAGGTGGATTGCTTTCACTTGTTGGGGGTAAAGTGGAACAAGAAGGGAATACATCGGATATATTGGAACGAACGGTCATACGAGAAATTTATGAAGAAGTAGATATAAAAGTTAAAGAGGATCTAAAATACATACATAGTACATCATTTGTTACAGATACAGGTGAAAATGTAGTTGATATTGTCTTTCTATGTGAATATAAATCAGGTAATGCAAGACCGAAAAGTCCAGATGAAGTAGAGGCTGTGAATTGGTTGACGGCTCGACAAGTCTATGAACACCCAAATGCCCCCGATTATTTAAAAGAGAGTATTAGGCGAGCGGAGAAATCGAAGAGTGCAAATGAGTGTTTATGAGATGCTTAAGGAAGTGGAAGGTTTAATAGTAAATAAGTAAATTGCAAAAAGGGCTAATCCTGCTATTAGCTCTTTTTTAATGAGGTTTTTATTAACAATAGGAACCTTATTATTTTAGAGAATAATAGCAGTCTGAAAAAAGGGCAAAAATATACCTTGACAATAATCATTTACAAATGTAAACTAAGGTTACACAAATCGATTACAAATGTAATCATGAGGGGATTGAAAGCCATGAATGCAGAAATAGATTCTAAAATTACAGATTCTGAATGGGAAGTAATGCGTGTTGTTTGGGCGAAAGATCAAGTAACTAGTAAAGAAATTGTAGAGATATTACAACAAAAGATGGATTGGAAACCTGCAACCACCAAAACTTTTATTGGGAGACTTGTGAAAAAGGGAATGCTTCATACAGAAGCAGAAGGGAAGAAGTATATCTATTCCGCCAATATAAATGAAAGTGAATTTGTTAAAGGTACACTCCATGAAGTTTTCAAGAATATATGTGATAAAGATGTTGGTAATACAATAGTGGACTTAATTTCAAAGGCAACGCTAAGTTTTCAAGATATAGAGAGATTGGAAAAGGCGCTTGAAATAAAAAAAGAGGTTGCGGTTGAAGAAGTCCCTTGTAATTGTATTCCCGGTCAGTGTAAATGTAGTGACCATAACTGTTCATCTTTGTAGAAAAGTAGGAGAGGGAGCTGAAAATAAATGGCGACAAAAACATTTAATATAGAAGGTATGACCTGTGCATCATGTGTACAGAACGTTGAAAAGGCAACTAAGAAATTGCCAGGTGTACAAGAAGCTCATGTAAACTTGGCTACTGAAAAACTGAATGTAAATTTTGATGAGAATACGGTATCCATTCAAGATATTCAAGCGGCCGTAGATAAGGCAGGGTATAAGGCTATAACAGATATGGAACAAAAAACATTTGCTATTACGGGAATGACCTGTGCCTCATGTGTGCAAACCATCGAAAGAGCAACAAGGAAACTAGATGGTGTTATGGAATCTAATGTAAATCTAGCTACAGAAAAAATGACAGTCAAGTATGATCCGACAATCGTGTCGATGTCAGGTATTACAGAGGCGGTATCAAATGCAGGGTATGAAGCAATTGAAGATACGGAAACGTCCGAAGTAGCAAATGAGGAGCAGGACAAAAAGCAAAAGAAAATAAAAGCAATTTGGAAACGATTTTGGGGTTCAGCAGTTTTTACTATTCCATTATTTTATATCTCGATGGGACATATGGCGGGCTTGCCATTGCCAGAAGTAATTAATCCGGCGATACATCCTAAATGGTTTTCACTCTTACAATTTATTTTAACGTTACCGGTTATCATTTTTGGATGGAAGTTTTTCTCGGTAGGATTTAAGACGTTATTTAGAGGACATCCGAATATGGACTCATTAGTTGCGTTGGGGACTGGTGCTGCATTCGTATATAGTTCAGGGGCTACCGTTGCAGTTTGGCAAGGGCATGCGAGTTACGCAGGAAATTTGTATTATGAGTCTGCGGCGGTAATTCTTACCCTCATTACATTGGGTAAATACCTTGAGGCTCGTTCTATGGGGAAAACATCCGAGGCCATCGAAAAATTAATGGGATTGGCTCCAAAACAAGCAATTGTTGTAAGGAATGGGGAAGAAGTAGAGATTTCTGTTGATGATGTTGTTGTAGGTGATGTTGTAATTGTTAAACCAGGTGAAAAAATACCTGTTGATGGTGTTGTAGTAGAAGGGATAACATCTATCGATGAATCCATGTTAACAGGTGAAAGTATTCCAGTAGAAAAGAATGTAGGCGATCATGTTATAGGTGCTAGCATCAATAAGAATGGAACAATCCGATATCGAGCAACTAAAGTAGGTAGAGACACAGCTCTATCGCAAATTATTAAATTGGTAGAAGATGCACAAGGATCCAAAGCACCGATTGCTAAAATGGCAGATATTATTTCAGGATATTTTGTGCCAATCGTTATTGTCATTGCTATTGTTTCTGGTTTGGCTTGGTATTTTGGAGGACAAACGGGACTCTTTGCTTTAACGATTACCATTTCTGTTTTAGTTATTGCATGTCCATGTGCGCTTGGCCTAGCAACTCCAACTGCAATTATGGTAGGTACTGGTAAAGGTGCAGAAAACGGCGTATTAATTAAGAGCGGTGGTGCACTTGAAACAACCCATAAAGTTCAAACGATTGTATTTGATAAGACAGGTACAATTACAGAAGGTAAACCAAAAGTTACAGATATTATTACTGTAAATGGTGTCAAAGAAGGAGAATTACTACAATTAACAGCTTCGGCTGAAAAGGGTTCTGAACACCCGTTAGGTGAAGCAATTGTTAGAGGTGCTGAAGAAAGAGGCTTGGAATTTATAAAGTTAGAAAACTTCGATGCTATTCCCGGACATGGAATTGAAGTAACTGTAGACGGTAAAACGTTGCTAGCTGGAAATAAAAAACTAATGGACGATCGCAATATTTCTTTAAGTAAACTTGCTAGCACATCGGATAGTTTTGCTAGTCAAGGCAAAACACCTATGTATATTGCAATCAATAACAAAATTGCTGGTATTATTGCAGTTGCAGATACAGTGAAGGAAAACAGCCTAAAAGCTATTGAAAAGCTTCATGAAATGGGAATCGAAGTAGCGATGATTACAGGTGATAATAAAGGTACAGCAGAAGCTATTGCTAAGCAAGTTGGAATTGATCGTGTATTAAGTGAAGTATTACCAGAAGATAAAGCAAATGAAGTGAAGAAACTCCAAGGTGAAGGAAAGAAAGTGGCAATGGTTGGGGATGGTATCAATGATGCACCAGCACTTGCACAAGCAGATATCGGGATAGCTATTGGGTCAGGTACAGATGTTGCTATGGAATCAGCAGATATTGTATTAATGAGAAGTGATTTAATGGACGTTCCGACTGCTGTGGAATTAAGTAACTCTACAATTCGAAACATCAAACAAAACTTATTCTGGGCATTTGCTTATAACGTCCTAGGTATACCGTTTGCGATGGGAGTTGTTTATCTATTGGGTGGACCATTATTAAATCCAATGGTTGCAGGAGCTGCAATGAGTTTAAGTTCTGTTTCGGTATTAGTAAATGCTTTACGTTTAAAACGATTTAAACCATCTGTAATGAAGTAAAAAGGAGCGGTTAGAATGGAAGATAAATTGGAACTTGAATTATATACAAGACCTACATGTTCAGATTGCCAAGACGCCAAAAAATATCTATCTTCTAACAAAATTCATTATGTTGATAAAGATGTAAGCAAGGATCTTAGTTTAGAAGAAGATTTGAAGATGATATCTGGAACTCGAATTGTGCCGATGTTTGCTTTTTATAAAAAGGGATTATTCGGGAAGAGAAAGCTAGTCAAACATTTTATTGGTTTTGAAAATAATAAGGAAGAAATAATTAGCTTGCTAAAAAATTAAATTTGATGATTCCTTTCATCTTAATTGATATTTGCCCTACCCCAGAGGAAATTATCTGTCCTTTTAAGGAGGTGGTGTAAAAAAGATAGATGAAGTTGTCCCCTAAAAGGCTATTAGAAAGAATAGCGTTTTTTAAAACAAATTACAATACGTTACAGGGGTATGGTAATGCGCTAATTGAAATTAATAAAATTTAAAGGAGGAGTTTATATGCAACAAGTAACACTTCATGTACAAGGAATGTCATGTGGATCTTGCGTTAATAAAATTGAGGGAAATGTGGGCAAATTAAATGGTGTGGAATCTGTTGATGTTCAACTTTCTGAAGGAAAAGTAAATGTAACATTTAATGAAGGTACGGTTAATTTAGGAGATATCAAAGGTACTATTAAAGATTCAGGGTATGAGGTTATGGAGGAATCTACTAAAGAAGATGGTCCAGGGTGCTCGTGCTGTCATTAATTAGAATAAAAGATCGTGCGCGTTATTAGCACGATCTTTTTAATTTACAAGCATAATATCCCCATAAACAAATATGATCTTTTGTTTCGCTCATGTATCAAATTCCCTTCCCATTGATTTGCAAATTAAATTTACATAAATTATCTGAAATAACTGCTCCCCTTAATTGAGAATTATTATCATTTAGTGTATATTAGGTAGTAACGACATACATCATATAGTTAGGAGAATGTATTATGAAAATATACTGGACTAAAATAAATAAGATTATTGAGGAAACACCTGAAGTTAAAACGTACTTATTGGACTGTCCGGAAGACTTTACATGGGAAGAAGGTGCCCACACTCATTTTGCACTAGAAGGTTTCAATGCTGGAGATAAACCAAACCGCAGCTTAATTCGACATATGTCAATTTCCACTTTACCACATGAGCGTTCAATCGGTATTACAACACGTATTAGGGAACAGTGCTCAGAGTTTAAATCAATTTTAAGAACACTTGAAGTTGGTAATGAAGTTGCGATATTTAAAACCCATTCGAATGTACCACTTAAAAGAGAGGGTAAAAATGTTTATCTACTGTCATCAGGTGTTGGTCTTGCAACATTCAGGCCACTCGTACTCGATTATTTCGAACGTGCTGACAACGTCAATCACATTCATTCCCTGAATATTGACTCATCAAGAGATTTCTTATTCACTAATATTTTTGCATCCGCACCTGACAAGAAGTTCACGTCTCAGTTCGTTGATAATCGTCATGACTACTATGAAGAAGTGAAAAAACTTGCTGCAGATAAAGAAGGATTTTTCTATGTGGTCGGAAGTGATGAATTCCTTGTTCAGAACATTGAAGTTCTGCGTGAACAAGGTATGAAACCAGAACAGATTATGCTCGATAAGCGTGAACAACAATTACCTAATTTTTTATCATTGGATTTGTCTGTTTAAGCAAAACTTAGTATTACGCAATAAAAAGGAATATTTCATAACGGATGCAATTGCTAAAAAATAAAAGCCTAATTCCTCACTAATTAGAGGACGATTGGGCTTTTTTTATCGTCTAATAATCTAGAGGCTACTTTATTTCCCAATTGTGATATTAAGCGTATGGAATTAAAATTATGTTATACAGTAACAATTTGAAGAGTGAAAATTGAAATGGTGTGATAAGCGTGAATCCTATTGTAAAAGAACAAATTAATGAGGAACTTAGAAAGCAAATCAAAATAAATAGACATATTATTGGAGTAGCCGCAGGTTCTGGTTTAACTGCAAAATATGCAGAAGAAGGCGGGGCTGATTTTATTTTAGCATTGAGCTCTGGTTACTTTCGTCAAAAGGGATTAAGTTCTCTTGCTGCATATCTTCCATTTTTAAATAGTAACGATACCGTAATGGAGTTTGGATTGAAGGAATTACTTCCAAGAACCAAAATTCCTGTTATCTTTGGCCTCATGTCTACAGATCCAACGAAAAATATGGAAAAGTTTATTCAGCAAATTAAGGAAGAAGGTTTCGCTGGTGTTAATAACTATCCAACAATCGGACTCGTTGATGGCTTATACCGAGAGGCATTAGAAGAACAAGGTGTTTCATATACGCAAGAAGTGAAAAGTATTTCGATTGCAAATAAATTGGGATTGTTTACTGTTGCTTTTGTGTTTAATAAAGAACAAGCCATTCAGATGGTTGAAGCGGGGGCAGATGTTATTTGCCTGCATTTAGGGTTAACGACTGGGGGAAAACTCGGTTCAAAACAAATCCAGTCATTGCAAGCGGCAAGGAGTTTAGCTAAGGAAATCTTTGAAGTAGTGACAGCAAAGAATCCAAAGGTTATAAAAATGATTTATGGTGGGCCAGTGAATAAACCTGTTGATGTGCAATTTATATATGATGGAACAAATATTGATGGTTACATTGGTGGTTCTGTTTTCGAAAGAATACCTGCAGAACAAGTTGTTTTACAAGTAACAGAATCCTTTAAAAAGACGAATGATGTAAAATATGAGGAACTTATTGAGAAAATCATTAGTGGATTTACTACATCTGATGATTACATAGATTTTATAAAAAGATATGTAAGTCTCCACTACAAGGATGAAATATCTTTAAATGAAATATCAGATATCCTCCATATATCAAGATCGTACTTAAGTACTTTATTTAAAAAGAATGTCGGGGTTTCATTTACTGATTATTTAATAGAATTTCGACTAAACCGTGCGTTAGAAATTTACCAAGAAAAGAAGTTGCCACTGACGACTATTGCAGAGTTGGTTGGCTATCCCAATTACTCCCAATTCAGTAAGATTTTTAAGAAGCGGAAGGGAATGTCTCCACGGGAATTCATTAATACAAACATAACGACAAGTTAAACAAACAAAAGCTCATATATTTTTTAATCTGGAAGCGTTAACATAGAACTTGTAGGAGAGATTACCGTATATAAAGATTGAAAAGGGAGTGATATGTTTGACTAAGACAATAGCATTAATCGGAACATTTGATTCTAAAGGAAAAGAATTTCTATTTGTGAAGGAGTTAATCGAATCCTTAGGTTTTAATACATTCACTATCCATTCAGGTGTTTTTGAACCACAGTTCATTCCAGATGTATCCAATGCGGATATTGCATTAGCTGCTGGAGAAGATATTAAAAAAATTGTGGAGCAAAAGGACCGTGCACATGCAACAGAAGTACTGTCAAAAGGGATGGAAATTTTACTCCCAAAATTATATAAAGAGGATAAGTTTCATGGTGTTTTATCATTTGGAGGAACAGGTGGCACTTCAATAGCTACACCGGGAATGAGGGCATTACCAATTGGTGTTCCCAAGGTGATGGTATCTACTGTAGCTTCTGGAAATACGCAACCTTATGTGGGAACGAGTGACATCGTCATGATTCCATCTATAGTTGATGTAGCTGGTCTCAATACGATTTCTACAAAAATATTTACAAATGCTGTATTCGCTATTTGTGGGATGCTTCAGTTTGAACACCAAATGGAATTAGAGCATAAGCCATTAATTGCGGCAACGATGTTTGGACTCACAACTCCTTGTATTAACTATGCTAAGGATTATTTAGAGGCAAGGGGATACGAAGTGTTGATTTTTCACGCTACTGGTATTGGTGGACAAACAATGGAACATTTAATTGAAAATGACTTTTTTGAAGGAGTCCTAGATATTACTACAACGGAATGGGCGGATGAAACCGTTGGTGGCATTTTAGCAGCAGGCCCTCATCGTTTAGAAGCAGCGGCTAAATCAGGGCTACCGCAAGTAGTTTCTGTTGGCGCGATAGATATGGTGAATTTTGGACCAAGAAATACGGTGCCTAAACAATTTGATGGAAGGAATTTTTACCAACACAACCCAACAGTTACGTTGATGAGAACTACGGTTGAGGAAAATCAATTCATTGGCAAGCATATAGCTGATAGATTGAATCAATCAAATGGATATACTGCATTAATGCTTCCGTTGAAAGGCTTTTCGGGGTTAGATATAGAAGGTCAGCAATTTTACGGTCCGGAAGAAGATCAAGCATTGATAAGCACGCTAAAGGAAAGAATTGACGTAAATAAAATTCAAATAATGGAAGAAAATCTACATGTCAATGACAAGGAATTTGCAGAATTAGCAGCTGAAAAGTTAATTCAACTAATAGAGAAAAGGAAAGGGGAAAATTGAAATGATCACATTATCGAGAGAAGAAATATTAAAAGGTTTTAGAGAAAGATTCGAAAATGGTGAAGTATTAATTGGTGTTGGTGCCGGAACAGGTATAACAGCTAAAAGTAGTGAAGCTGGTGGAGCAGATATGTTAATTATTTATAATTCTGGCCGCTACAGAATGGCAGGACGTGGCTCTTTGGCAGGATTATTAGCATATGGAGACGCTAACCAAATTGTTCAAGATATGGGAAATGAAGTTTTGCCAGTTGTCAAACATACTCCAGTACTTGCAGGGGTAAATGGTACGGACCCATTTAGAGTGATGGATGTATTTTTAAAACAATTAAAAGACCAAGGATTTAGTGGGGTACAAAATTTCCCAACTGTCGGGTTGATTGATGGGGTCTTCCGTCAGAATTTAGAAGAAACTGGTATGGGTTATGATTTGGAAGTTGAAATGATTCGTCAAGCACATGAACTAGACTTACTTACTACTCCATATGTATTTGATGAAGAACAAGCAACAAAGATGGCTAAGGCAGGCGCAGATGTACTCGTTGCACATATGGGGCTCACAACAAAAGGTACGATCGGTGCAAAAACTGCTTTAACTTTAGATGATTGTGTCGAACGTATTCAAGGTATTGTGAATGCAGGTCGAGCAGTTAATCCAGATATATTAGTTATTTGTCATGGAGGTCCGATTGCTGAACCAGAAGATGCTAAATATGTCATTAATAAAGTTGATGGAATTGTAGGATTTTTTGGTGCATCAAGTATTGAAAGATTTGCAGCTGAAAAAGGAATCAAAGAGCAAACCGAGGCATTTAAAAAAATAAATAAATAATGATTTGTGGTAGAACGTATATAAAATGGGGCTGGATCGAACTGTGATTCAGTCTTTTTCCTTTGTTTAGTTATCTATTATAGCGCTCATTGGGAAAGACAGATACAGTAGTATTAAAAGAATAGCAGCAGTTGTGAATAGGCATCCAGCGGGGCTTTAAAAATCATTGGTACAATACGTTGTTTATAAAATGTATATATGATAATATGTTCATATAAGGAAGGGTGAGTGGTTGATGGAGGAAAAGGAAAAGCATATAATGGAAGCGGATTTAGATGAAGAAACATTATTTATTGTATCCCAAACCTTTAAAGCACTTGGTGATCCAACACGGATAAGAATATTGCATCTTCTTTATCAAAAGGAATGCTCCGTAAATGAAATAGCTGATATATTAGATTTAGGTCAATCAACAGTTTCACACCAGCTACGTTTTTTAAAAAATTTACGATTAGTAAAAAATCGCCGTGCTGGTACAACCATGTTTTACTCACATGATGATAAACACGTCATACAGATCCTAGAACAAATGATTGCACACGCTCGTCATACTTAATATTGTTTTTTAAGTACAATCATCCAAAAAGTATTGTTTTTTTGGCTCCCGAAAAGAGAAGAAAAAGTAGGTAAACAATTTTATTCCGGGAGCATATATTTTATTATGTTCATAATATGATTATATGTTCATACATTGTTATTACGTTAGAATTAATACACTAATAATGACAACCATATAAGGTTACAAATTCAAAAAAAGTAATTATTATATAGATAAAGGAGATATATATGATGAGTAAATTAATAGCTGATGCACAAAGTCACGGCCACTCTCATGATGACGATCATTCCCATGATCACGATCATAGCCACGGTGGCAAAATTGAAGTTATTCTGTTTTTCACTGGTCTAGTTGCTTTTTTTATTGCGCTATTTGTAAGTGAAGGAACATTGAAAACAAGCTTATATCTTGCTTCATTAGTATTGTCTGGTTATCACATTATGATTGAAGGATTTTTAGATACTGTTAAACAAACGATGAATAGAAAGAGATTTATGCCGAATATTCATATACTAATGACATTAGCAGCTGTTGGTGCTGTAATTATTGGTGAATATATGGAGGCGGCATTATTAATCCTTATCTTTGGTGGTGCTCACTTTTTAGAACATTATGCTGAGGATAAAAGTAATAAAGAGATTACGAATTTAATTAAAATCAACCCCACTACTGCAAGAAGATTAATTGAAAATGGAAAAACTGAAATAGTCGATGTTGCTGAATTGCGGGTAGGAGATAAACTTTCTGTTTTAAATGGCGATCAGATTCCGACAGATGGAATTGTCATTTCGGGTAGTAGTGCTGTTGATCAGTCGTCGATTACAGGTGAAAGTATCCCTGTTGAGAAAAACGCCGGGGATATGCTATACGGCAGTACCATGAATGGTGCGGGAACTTTAGTAATGGAAGTAACAAAAGATAGTTCAGATACCGTTATTTCTAAAATTATTGAATTGGTAAGTCAAACACAAAGTAATATTTCGAAAACTGCTGCATTGATTAAAAAAATTGAGCCTGTTTATGTTACGATTGTTTTGTTATTAACACCAATTTTCTTTTTACTAGGTTTCACTGTGTTCCAATGGTCAAGTTATGATAGTTTCTATCGGACGATGGTTTTTCTTATCGCCACATCTCCTTGTGCGCTAGCGGTTACTGATATACCAGCGACACTTTCAGCAATTAGTAATTTAGCGAAACGAGGCGTATTATTTAAAGGTGGATCTTACTTATCTAATCTTTCTGATTTAACAGCTGTTGCTTTTGATAAAACAGGTACATTAACAACAGGAAAGCCAGTTGTAACGGAAGTATATTTTGGAAAAGAGGTAACTGAAGCACAGCAGAGAAAATTTGAGGAAATAATTGTATCAATGGAAAGTAAATCGAATCACCCACTTGCCCAAGCTATTATAAAACACTATGATGCCATTGTGCCAAATGAACTCGAAGTAGAAAATATTGTCGGAGTAGGATTAATTGCGACGTCTGGAAAAACAACGTTCAAAATCGGAAAGCCGAATTCCTATCATATTATTCCAAAAGATATTAGCGAGCAAACGGATGTCTTTGAAAGCGAAGGAAAGACAGTTGTATACTTTGGAACAGATGAAGAAGTACTTGCTTTGCTTGCTATTCAGGATGTACCTAAAGATACTTCAAAAGCAGCCATTCAATACTTTAAAAGCGAGCATATCCATACTGTTATGATCACGGGGGATGCAAAACGTACTGGTGAAGCAATTGGTCGTCAATTAGATATTGATGAGGTGCGCGGAAATATCATGCCAGATGAAAAGGCCGCGATTATATCGGAATTAAAAGAAACCTATCCGGTAATGGCAATGGTTGGTGACGGGGTGAATGATGCACCAGCACTAGTGACCGCAGATATCGGAATTGCGATGGGGGAAGGAACAGATATTGCAATTGATGTTGCCGATGCCGTATTAATGAAAAATGATTTATCAAAATTCGCTTACACACATAAACTTGCCAAGAAGCTTCGCAAAGTGGTGTGGCAAAATATCATTTTTGCTTTAGCTGTGGTGATTCTTTTGGTTATTTCAAATCTTATTGGACAAATGAATATGACTCTAGCGGTAATCTTTCATGAAGGTAGTACATTGGCAGTTATTTTTAACGGATTAAGATTATTAAAAGGTGTAAACGACTGAATTTGTTCAGCGTAGATGTCGCAATACATGAAAATGGGGCTAGGATAAAACGAAAGTGTCAGACCCTTATGTCCAGCCTCATTTTTAATTGCGGATTTGGATCTTCACGACCAATTGTGATAACGTACGTGAATTCCCCTCACAACTTTTCCTTTTTTCATATTTCTTAGGAAAAATCCACCTATTCCCTCGCACTACAAACCTCCAAACTGAATGTTGGAACATGGCGCTTTGTGAGGTCAATTGTCCAAACATATAAATCAGTCTCTCTATTGAAAAGCTTAAGTATGCTTCATAACTACTTCAAAATTATAATAACTGATAGATTAGAATTCCTTATATATTTAACTGGAAAAAACCCTTTTTCAATTGAAATATTATCTACATACTAGTAAAAAACACTATATATGGTGGAATCTACTTCCTATATGATAACGACCTACACCTTTCTATTCATTCTCTAATATAATACTTTAGAATGAATAGGAAAAGGTGTGATTTAATAGATGATTATTAAATATAAATGTGAAAAAGGAAAGTTAACGTTGTTATTCACCCCTGAAAAATCCGATCCAACAACTCAACAAATACGTAATACTACTTTTAACACTACGACCAAATTAGAAATGGCTTCCAATCAATGTGTCTTTTATTTACCGAGCGATTGGACAATAGATTCAGTTCATCCTGATGTGTTTGCGCTGGCTGTCCTTGCAGCAATATACCCATTTTGTGGACCTAAAATTCATTTACCCCAAGGCGTTAGCGTTGATTTTCATAATCAAGTTAAAAAAGTAACAAAAAAACAAGTTTTACCGGTTGATCTAACGTTATCTCCTAGAAAAGCACCTACTCATGCTGTTCCTGCACTCACTTATAGTGGTGGCATTGATTCAACAGCTGCAGCTATATTACTTCCTGAAAATACACATTTATTTTACTTTGACCGCCTCATTCCGGAGAAGGGTATGAAGACTCTTTTGAATCAAGAGGCTGCATATTATGCTTGTGATGCGATGGCGAAGATGGGGAGGACTGTTCATAGAATAAAAACAGATATGCAGTATGTGAGAAAGCCGGTCGGTTTTAGTAGCTTTTTGGCTGATGCTGTACCTGCTATGCTATTAGCAGACTATTATGGATTTGATACAATTGGCCATGGTCAAACAATGGAAATAGGTTATCAAGTAGGGAGAATAGGGTTTAAGGATTGTAAAGAAAATGAAGTAGGAAATCCATGGTATGAACTATTATATGCAGTTGATATGCCATACACACTACCAACGATTGGGTTAAGTGAAGTGAGTACAACAAATATTGTGAGACAATCACCATATCAAGCATTTGCTCAAGCTTGCAGTCGAGGGAAAATTAAAGCGCCATGTATGAATTGCTTTAAATGTTTTAGAAAAAGCTTATTAGAAAAAGTAATCATGAATCAACCCTTAAGCAATGATTACCTTGATCAATTGTTTGCTGTTAAAGATGTAAAAAGAGTCCTTAATGCTTCCCGACCAATCTACTTTTCAAATATTTTAGCATATATTACTTCTCACTACCGTGGAAACCATCAAAAAATGCTACTACTAAAAAGGATAACACGTGGAGATCGTTTAGAAGTGGAGTGGATGAACAAATGGTATCCGAAATCACAAGAATTCATTGCACCAAAATACCGAAATAGCGTTAAAAGAGAGATATTGAAATATGCGGAACCGATGAACACAAGAGATATAAAAATTATGCAACAATCATTTAGTGAAGCGTATTTCCAGCATGCTTAATGGATAAAGGTATTTGAAAACTAATTATAATCTGTTTGTTGCAAGTAAAATTTACAATGAAGGGGTTAGAAAACATGAGTAAACCTAACATACTTATACTTGTTAGGAGATTTGATCAACTATTTCCTAAACATAAAGTCAAGTATGAGTTTTTGCAAGCTATTGAGGAAGTTGCCAATGTTTCTTATCATCATGAAGATGGAAGTATTTTAGATATATTAAAACAACAAAAGATCCAGCCGGATTTTATCCTTCATTATGATATAACCGCAAAGAATCGATTATCCCCTGATATTCAGGATTTAAATAAAATTGATATTCCTATAGGTGCATATGTGATTGATGCACACTGGAAAAACCATATGAGAAGAAAATACTTTGAGGAGAGTAATGTTTCATTAATCTTTTCAGTGAGTAAACATCCTTTCCTCGGGCGATTTCCAGATTACAAGTCAAAATTTCGGTTCCTACCATTTTCAGTAGATCCGAATAAAATAAGGGATTGGAATTTAAACAAGGAGATTGACTATTTATTGATGGGGCATATTGCAGATAGTTATCCATTTCGTATTGCTGTCCGTGATAAAATGAAAGATGTTAAAGGCTTCCTGTATCATAAACATCCTGGACACTTATTAAAAGACCGTTCTAAATATATAATTGATGAGGATTTTGCACAAGAAATTAATCGTGCAAAGATATTTTTTACTTGTGGCTCTATCTATCAATATCCTGTCATGAAATATTTTGAAGTACCTGGTTGTAAATCGCTTTTAATAGCTGAAGACAATCCAGATATAAGAGAATTAGGCTTTAAAGATGGTGTAAATTATGTTGCAGCTAATATCGATAACTTTTATGAGAAAGGTCAATACTATCTTGAAAATGAAAAGGAGCGCAATAGAATAGTAGAGGAAGGATATAAGTTTATTCAAAAGAATCATACGCACAGTGTAAGAGCACAGCAGTTTATCAATGATGTAAAAGATATACTCAAATAGTTACAGTGTCAGTTTACACATTCCTTTAAGAGAGTAACGGATTCTAACATATACAGCTGGGCTACCTCTCATCATGAAAGGATACCTCCGAATGGAGCATAGACTTTTGAGCCTTACAAATAAAAATGGTTCTGATATGCAAATTGAACTGGCCCCTGCTATTTGGCAGGAGCCAGTTTAAAATGTTAATTAGCATCATTTTTGTAGTTTATGTTGCGTATTTTTTGTTAGTGAAATTACGAATGGTTGAAATTTTCTATAGTTTGATAAAAAGCACTCAAGCATGGTATAAGTGTAAAAGAGGTAAGGGTATTTTGCTTTTAATTTTGGGACAAGCGTTTGACCTGTGATCCCATAATGAAAGGATTGAATGAAAATGAACGATAATTTTTGGCGTGATTTACCACGGCCGTTTTTTATATTGGCACCAATGGAAGATGTGACAGATGTTGTTTTCCGGCATGTAGTAAGTGAAGCAGCGAGACCAGATGTGTTTTTTACGGAGTTTACAAATACAGAAGGTTACTGTCATCCAGAAGGGATTTTTGCTGTACGTGGTCGTTTAGCTTTTACAGAAGATGAACAACCGATTGTCGCTCATATATGGGGAGACAAGCCTGCGTACTTTGAAAAGATGAGTATCGGTATGGCGGAACAAGGTTTTAAAGGTGTGGATATTAATATGGGCTGCCCTGCACCTAATGTGGCACCAAAAGGTAAAGGATGTGGCCTGATTCGCCGTCCAGACGTTGCAGCAGAGATTATACAAGCAGCAAAAGCGGGCGGACTGCCTGTAAGTGTAAAGACAAGACTTGGCTACATTGAAGTAGATGAGTGGCGCGACTGGTTAACACACGTATTAGAGCAAGATATTGCTAACTTATCGATTCATCTGCGTACGAAAAAGGAAATGAGCAATGTGGACGCCCATTGGGAGCTAATCCCTGAAATTAAGAAACTTCGTGATGAAGTAGCACCAAATACACTTTTGACAATCAACGGAGATATCCCCGACCGTCAAACCGGTCTTCAACTTGTTGAACAATATGGTGTAGACGGGGTGATGATTGGACGAGGTATTTTTAAAAATCCATTTGCCTTTGAAAAAGAGCCGAAAGATCATAGCAGTAAGGAGTTGCTTGATCTTTTAAGATTACATCTGGACCTTTTCGATAAATATTCAGCGGAAATCGAGCCACGTCCATTTCGACCACTGCGCCGCTTCTTTAAGATATATGTCCGTGAATTTAGAGGGTCGGCTGAATTAAGAAATGAATTGATGCATACAGAATCAACAGATGAAGTGCGTGCATTGCTTGATCGATTTGAATTGAATTAATGTTGGTGATAAATGGTAACAGAGGGAAAGGTAATCTATCCGTACTTTGGCTTGCATGCCTTTTAAGATATATCCAATATTTTTTAAATGAAATATGGATGGATTGCATGCTTTAAGATTAACTTTTAAAAAAGTTATAAAGTTTGATGCGTAATGTTTTAATGCGAAACAGTTGAGGGTTACATGAGGAAGATGGAAAATCCTTGAAATAAAACCCACAATTACCTTTCACAATAGATGAACGGCTTTTGTAATAGAAGAGATTTTCCCGGGGTACATATTTTGGGAAAATCTCCTTTTCTATGCAGTCCGGGTTTATATCGTGAAGTACGTTAAATGACGAAAGGGTGCACAATACTTCCTAAAAAGATTGGTTGTGTTCCGTGCATATTATAATCCCAAAGACTTGCTTTTATCATTTGGCTATTTTCATACGTTTTAAAATAATATTCACATGTATTTGTGTTCATAAAAGCAGTATATTTTGTGTAATCATCCGTACCCCGATCGGTGATGACAATACCCTTTGGAATCGAAACGCTATTCATGATATGGAAGCATGCCATAATTGCTTCGGAGCGGCTTTCAGGTACGTTTGTATGTGTTTTTAAAAAGGCGGTACGAACGAAACGCTCCGGCGAGGTGAAGCCTCCAGGTAAATGTCTCGTCCCAGCACCTTGGCCGAATGGTGTCAGTGACACACCTCCCCAATTCGCTTCTTTCTTTTGTGTTGTTGATATTTCCATATAATTTCTTAAATTGGTCATATGCCAATTAAAATCAGGACTATTCGCCATGACTCCAATGGGATTATGTTTGATTTCAAGTCCGGTTTTTGTTTGTTCAATCACAACACATTTGCCACTTTTATCTGTAGCAATCCAATGTAAGGGAGCGGCCTTTTGGGTGACGGGGTCTGGTATCCCTACAATCCGGATGTTCTTTAATAAAGCTTTTAAATCGTCTACAGAACTACAATGCCCTAAAATATAATGAAGGAAATCTAATGAAGCGATTGCCTCTTTATTATCTATCGGTAAATCATAATCAGCATAACCTTCGAAATATAAAACTGCAGCGGCGAGACCTTGTTCATTTACACCATCAAAAAATCCTAACATACCATCGGTTTCTTGACCGATTCCTATAAAACTATAACGATTAATATATCTTTTATTTGTACTTAGGCTTTGCCATTGATAATCCTTTGGTATGATAAAAACCCCTGGTTCAATGGGATAGGAAAAATCCATCGTTCTTCCAAAGAAGTTCTCCCCTTGCACTGATTGTAATGTCATGGCGGTACACATCCTGTAAAACCTCCCACGTTATAAATGTTCTATTTGTAATTTATGTTTCATCAGGAAGTAAGGTGAACCTTTTAGAAATTAGTTAAAACAAAAAGGGACACTACATTTTATATGAGCCCTCGATAATGTAGTGTCCTTTTATTTACTTTTACTTCTTTAGTTGATTATATTTTTTAGCGAATGCGCTGTTCGGAAATTTATATTTACTTACAACTTAAATTGTCTTTTCTTCCATCTTGCCACTTTCATCTTTTTTACGAGTGGAAATTTTTCCTAATGACTCTGGAAGAGCTATTAAAGCCGGTAAAAAGATTGGAAGTAGGATAAAGCAAAGAACAATTAAACCTGTAATGACTGCAGTTGCTAATTCTGTTAAGAGCACAATTCCAGCTGGCATAAGTGTCGCAAACGTTCCTCCGAGTATAATAACTGCCGATATAATGACGCCGCCTATATGCTTGGAAGCTAACACTATTGCTTCTTTAGGTGACATGTCTGGATATTCTTTAAAGCGCATCATTAAGAATATACTGTAATCCACTCCTAAGGATACAATGATGATAAAGGAGAAGAAAGGAACAAAGGAAGATAAGCCCGCATACCCTAGTAAATCTATAAAAATATAGTTTACAGTGAACATAGATGCATAGTATGCACCAACAAGGGATGCTGTAATGAAAACTGGTGTCCAGAATGATCTTATCACTAAGAATAAGACAAGCAATACGCCAGTAATAACAATAGCTGTTGTTTTATTCAAATCTCTGGACAAAATATCGTTCATATCTTTCGTTGTCGCACTTGAACCAGCTGTTCCATATTTAGCATCTGAAAGTACAGTACCTTTTAATCCAGTTGAAACAGTAGAATTAATTTTATCAATCGTTTTTAAAGCGTCATTTGAATAAGGATCATCATTTAAAATAATTGTCATTTTAGTGATTGTTCTATCATGCGACATAAATGCATCTAATGAATCTTTAAATTCATTATTTGTTAATGCTTCTTTTGGAATAAAAAAGCTTTTATTTGTATTGAGTTGGGCTAAGTAATCATTTGTCTGTCCAATACCATCAGAAATTTGCTCTAGTCCACCATTTACATCTGATAATTGATTTCCGAAAGCGTTGAATCCACCTAGACCCTCAACCAGTTGTTCTTGACCTGATTTCATCTGACCAAGTCCATCTTGCACACTATCCATATTTGTTACGATGGTACCAATTCCCGATGAAGCTTGGCCAAGTCCTTCTTTAAGCTTGTCTAAACCAGCCGTCAATTGGCCTAAACCGTTGCTAATATCAGTAAGATTTTTATTAGCTGTTGCAAAGCCAGAAGTTAAGGCATTGTATTGTTCGTTTAATGTTGCCATGCCTTCAGGGGTTATCTCACTTAGTTTAGTTGATAATTCATTTATCATCTTGTTTAATCCTTGGTACCGTGGATCACTTTGTAGTACTGTGTAACTATTTCCTAAATCGGTAACGAGCGGTTGCATGACACTAAGTGCCTCTTTTACACCTAAAACAGCTTGTACAGCTCCTTGGTAATGTGTGCCCATTTCTTTATATCCAGCCTGCATTTTTTCATAATTAGTGGCTAACTGAGAGATGCCGCTGTTCATTTTTGAAAGATTTGTTTCTATAGCAGCAAGGCCATTTGCAATAGTTTCTGGATTACTTGTTCCGTCATCAATACCAGCTTGGATTTGTTTTAGTCCACTTGCTAATGCAGTCACACCATCTTGAAGTTCTGCGGTGCCGTCTACCATATCGTTTACTTGTGAAAAGTCTGCTGAACCTAGTTTGTCCTGTGCTTCTTTCATGCCATGATAGATTTCATTCACGCCGTCTTGTGTTTGTGATAACCCGTCTGTAACAGTTCCCATTTGACCTGCAACATAGAAATCATCAATTTTTTCACCTAGTGGCTGTGTAACAGAAGAGACTTGTTTTACACCGTTCAACTTTTTAAGTCTTTCTGTAATATTATCTATCGCAGCCAGGGGCCTCATTATTATCTAAAGGTTTCTTATTTTCGATTACAATCGTAGCTGGCATAGATTGTCCTTTTCCAAAATGATCAGAAACTAAATGAATCGCTTTAGATGAAGGATAGTCATTTCCAAGTTCTCCAACAGTGTCAAAGTTAAGTTTTTCTTCATGAAATAAAACCATAGGCCCGATGATGAGTAGAATGATAAGTGTAATAATAATTGGATGTTTCGTACCAATAGAAGATGTTGTTTTCCAAAATTTATTTTCCTTATGGCCGCCAACACTTTTAGATGGCCAGAAAAGTCTTTTTCCTAATACTTTCATGATAAAAGGCGTTAGGGTCAATATTTCTAGTAATAATATTGTTACACCAATTACGACTACAACACCAGATTGATAGATTGGTGATTCAGAAAACACAAGTGCGAGAAACGCAATAAATACAGTGAGTATACTGTAAGCAATTGTTTTTCCAGCTGTTTTATACGTGTTTACTATTGAATCATCAACAGAGCGACCATGTGATAATTCTTCTTTAAATCGATTAAAGAGAAGAATGTTATAGTCGGTTCCGATACCAAAGAGAATAAGGACTAATAGCATTTGTGTAAGACTTGTAACAGGAAATCCTGCCTTATCTATTAATTGAGCTGCAATTCCCATCGAAACAAGATAAGAGAAGGCAACAGCTATGAGTGATACAAAAGGTGTCACAACTGATTTAAAAGCAATAATTAGCACAACTAAAATAAAGATAACTGTAAGTGCTGCGCTTTTTTCAACACCTGCCTGGGTTGCTTTTAAATAATCATTATTAATAAAGTCTTCTCCACTTAAAAAGTGTTCAACAGGTACTTTGTCCAATTTTTCCTCGAATAACTTTTGGATATCGTCTATTTCTCTACCTTTTTTATCGAGCTTGTAGCTGACCATTAAAGTCGTGCCATCTTCAGAGACTAAAGAGCTCTTGGCATCTGGCATACTAAACGGATCAATCATGTTTGTAATACCAAGTTCGTCGCTACTATTTTTAATTGACTTTATTGCTTTACCAATTTGTTTCATTTCATTATTAGAAATTTTATCTTTATCATAAAAGACGATGAGGTTATCAGTCCCTTTCGTCGTGTCCATTTTTTTCAATATATCATTTGCTAAAACGGAAGGACTGTTTTCACTCGTCCCCTCCTGTCCTTTATCCCGCAATATTGCATTGACGTCCGGTTGAAAGACCGTTAGTACAATTGTCGCAATTAGCCAGATAGCTAAAATTGCCCAACGACCTTTTATAATTGTTTTCATCTTGTTGCCTCCTGGTTTAATGTTTATTTCTTACGGTTGTTTTTCTCAGAGAAGTACAAGATGTCTGGGAATTCATAGTTATCCATTCCTTCGACGATCATTCTTTCCTTAACAGCCGAAACTAATAAATTCATTCCTTGTTCTACAATCTCTTGTTCCTTCGGGTTTAAAAGTTCTAATACACCGATTAATGAATGGTTTTTAAGTTGTGTGATACTCTCATCTATATCTGCCGCAAGTCTAGTAGATAAAGTAATATCAACTAAACGTTTATCTTTCTTATTAGGTGTTTTCACTAGAAAACCCTTTGAGATAAGTCGCTCCACAATATCTGAAACAGTACTCTGCGTCATTTTTAAATTCTGACAGAGTTGTTTAATACTAACGGTTTTATGTGCAAACACTTCACCAATAATTCTCACTTGAGGAATCGTAACACCATGGTCCTCCGCTTGTTTCTGCAAACTTTTCATTGTAAAACGATGTACAAAATCAATGGATTCCCCTATTAAATCAGCCTTTTCCAATACACTAAACCACCTTTCTCTCTTAATATGTATCGGACACGATACATCGCATACGATACATATTAAAGCTATCGATTATATTTGTCAATAAGGAAATATGAATTGGGGACTTAGTACATGGAAGTTGGATGATGTAATAGATCAATATTCATGTTTTGCTAAGATGTGGGCGTAAATCTATGATTTAAATAGAAGCAGGAAAATAATCAATAGACGTCGAATATATATTCTAATCCTTATTTAGAAGTATATTCATAATATCTTATGTGATTAAATAGCGAGAAGAGGAGGAGTGTTGATGTTGATAAAGCCAAAGAGATTACAACGTGGAGACTATGTTGCAACAGTTAGTCCATCTTGGGGTGGTGCAGGTGATTTAGAGCTTAGGTGGAGATATGAACTAGGTGTTAAAAGACTAGAGGAGATTTTTGGCTTAAATGTTCTTCCGATGCCAAATAGTTTGAAAGGGACAGAATATCTGTACAAATATCCAGAAGCCCGGGCAGAAGATTTAATGACAGCATTTCGTGATGACAGAATTAAAGGGATTTTTGTAAATATTGGTGGAGAAGATAGTATTCGCTTGCTCCCTTTTATTGATTTTAATGTTATTCGCGAAAATCCTAAAATATTTATGGGTTATTCAGATTCAACGATTTCACATTTATTTTGTCATAAGGCAGGAATAACCTCATTCTATGGACCAGCAATTTTAACTGATTTCGCTGAAAATGTTGAGATGAATCCATATACTATCGATATGATTAATCGAGCCCTTTTTTCCAATGAGGTTATTGACAATATTCCACCGGCACAAGAGTGGACAAGTGAATATTTAGAATGGATAGAAGTGAATAAAGACCGGAGACGACTAATGCAACGGGATACAGTAGGATATGAATTACTCCAAGGAAAAGGTACTGTCCACGGACGTCTGATTGGTGGTTGTATGGAAGTGCTCGAGTTTGTGAAAGGAACAGCGCTTTGGCCAGAGAGGAAGTATTGGGAAAATAGCATTCTATTCTTTGAAACATCAGAGGATAAACCGGATCCGAATTATATGAGGTATTGGTTACGAAATTATGCAGTACAAGGTATTCTGCAACAGGCGAATGGACTAATATTCGCGAAGCCGCAAGACGAGAAATATTATGAAGAGTATAAGAGGGAAATTCATACGGTTATGAATGAATTTAATTTAACTCATTTACCGATTCTTTATAACCTTAATTTTGGCCATACCGAACCGAAGTTTATTTTGCCTTATGGTGTTATGGCAGAAATAAATTGTGAAAGAAAGACTTTTACGATATTAGAGAGCGGAGTAGTTTAATATCTTTAAGTGTCAGACCCCCTCAACTACTACAGTTCGTATTAAATCATGAGTTTTTACTAGTTATAGTAGTAAAACGAGGGGGGGTAGACCCTTAAAAATTACGTTCCTTCGAATGCTTGATGACGTCTATTAAGAAAAGTATGGATATTTTTTTACAGCAACTTCCCAGGCAGTAAAAAATGCTTCAACTGTTTCATACCTTTTTTCTTTGTCTTTTTCAACCGCCTTTAATGCCACCTCATAAAGTTCACTACTTGCATCCCACTTTTTGATGGATCGATCAAGTTCACCACCAAGTAAACCAAATGCGATCGCACCTAAGTTGAATACGTTCGTTCTCTCGTCAATCTTTGCACCTAATTCAAATTCTTCGGGTGACATAAATCTGGAAGAACCCCATAATCTTCCCATCGTATTGATATAGGGCTTACTCTTATAGAGATCAATGTCACAAATCATGGTGCGATTATTATTAAAATCATATAAAATACTGCCATCATAAAAATCAATCGCAACAAAATGTCTTTTTTCAACGTGAACATGAAATTCAAAAATACAATTCAAAGATGCTAAACGAAGCTCAATGGGTAGTTGTTTAAAACGGAAATATGGTGAATCAGGATGCGTATATTTTTCTGGTGGTGGAAAGGACCAATGGGAATGAAGGCACTCCCCATTAAACCATTCGAATACTAGCGCATATCCTTCAGATACTTGGAAATGATCAATTAGTTTAACTACATATCGATGTTTCAATTCCTTATAAAGCGAGATAGATTGCTTTAGTCTTGCGACAGCGTCTTTTGGTTTTCCTGAATAGCCAATCGTCTTTGCCCCTGCATATTTAACAAACTTCTTAACACCATGCCTTTCTACACCGAAGCAGATGTTACCAGAATCCTGTTCATCAAAAATGCAAAACACTTTGCCAAGCATGGCAAGCCACTCAAAATCATGCTTTTCTTTTAATCGGAATGAAATACCATCTAAAGTCATTTTTTGTATATTATTCATTTAAAGCCTCCAAGTTCTTTTTCGTAACAAACACATTCGTGCACGCGATTGAATTTACTTTTCATCTTTTCTTTATCTTCCCCGACATAATGTGTAAATGCTTGTACAGGCAGTAAATTGGGAAGCTCACTCTTTATGTTTCCTTCCAGTTCAATTTTATTTAAATACACATGCAAATAAGAATTAACTTTATGAAATCCGTTCTTTTCATACCATTTGTTGACCCAATCATCATCTCTTGTCCAAGCTTCGAGACGATTTAAATTTTTTTCCATTGCTTTTCGTTCCGCTTCTTGTAGTAAGCGTTTGCCAATTCTCTTTCTACGGAAGTCCGGATGTACTGCGACGTGCCAAATCATGCCACCAAGACCTGTTCCCCTTGAACAAACAGTACCTTCCATTCGTTCATATTCTATATCCAATAGTCCGACAACTTGTCCTTCAATTACCGCAACTAATTCAATAGACGGGTTTTCGTATTTTTCTTTCTTCTGCAGCACGTGATCAAAATATGCCGTGTCAAGGAACGATAAAACTCTACAACGAACCCAACCAATTTCATCATGTGGATGATATTCTCTAATTTCCATTTTTTCTCCTCTTTCAAATGAATTTTACATTATAAATGTCATTGCGTGTTTGAGGAGCTCCTTCCAAAATAAAGAAAGACCTTCGTCATATACGAAGGTCTTAACAAATTTCCATGATATTTCAAGTTTATGAAATATAAGAATCGTTGTAAGAAGGGGAAAGAGCCACCGTATTTATTTTGAACCTAAATATGCAGTTTGAATATTTCATTTCAATCCCCTCCTCTTCCATTTCGTTATCTAAAATGATAACAGAATTTAATAAAAAGTAAATCGTTTCATGAAGATTCGTAAGCATAATATAAATTTATTTTTGTGTTGCTTGTTTGTAATAATATTGAGTTGAACGAATCATGGTAAGATAATATGTATAGTAATGTGTTCAAATATATCGAAAGTGGGTCGTAATATGAAAACAGAAAAAGCTAAAATGATAGCCGGAGAAATGTATAATCCAGCAGATTCGGTGTTGGTAAAGGACCGCGAGAATGCGAGGCGACTTGTGAGATTATATAATCTAACGTTAGAAACAGAAGAAGAAAAGCGTACTAGTTTATTAAACGAATTACTTGGTTCAACTGGAAAAAATGTGTATATGGAACCAAATATAAGGTTTGATTATGGCTATAATACATATGTAGGAGAAAACTTCTTTGCAAACTTTGACTGTACTATTTTAGATGTTAGTGAAGTACGAATTGGAGATAATTGTATGCTTGCACCTGGAGTACAAATCTATACAGCAACACACCCACTACATCCAACTGAAAGGAATTCCGGTAAAGAATATGCTAAACCAATTACAATCGGAAATAATGTGTGGATCGGCGGAAATGCAATTATAAACCCAGGGGTAACGGTAGGTGACAATGTCGTTATTGCGTCAGGTGCAGTAGTTACGAAAGATGTGCCAGATAACGTTGTAGTTGGTGGTAATCCCGCAAAAGTGATAAAACAAATTGAAATATAATGATCGAACATAGGCGAATTAGAAATGAGATTTTAAGGTGAAGAAAATACAGAACAATAAAAAGGAAACTAGTACAAAGGGGGGGCAGACCCTCTTTGTAAATGTAGGTTAGGGGGTTAGACACTTTGGGTGTTCTAGCTTCTTTATTTTCTTAAGCTAATAACCCAAATATAGAACACTTGTTTCTGTTATGCGGTTTTGCTATACTATGAATAGATGTTCATCATAGAAAAGTCTCCACAAAAAACAAAGGAAGTGTTTGTTGTGGCACAAGTTCAATTACGATATGCGTATTCTTTTAATCCACTCAACATCATGAATGAGGACTTCGCAAACTATCATAAAAAAACTGCTAGTAGATGGCAACAAGAAGATATGGCACTAAATAAGTTGATGGATTTGAAAATAGATTATGCATTTAAGCAATTATTTGGTAGTGAAGAGAATAAGCATATCATTATTGCATTTTTGAATGCTTTTTTACAAAAAGCGGATAGAAGTCGAATAATAAATATTATTTGTCTAAATACAGAAGCTAGTTATGAGTACACAGATGAAAAATTGTCGACTTTAAATTTACTAGTTGAAACAGAGCAAAGTGAAGAGATTAGTATAGAGATTCAATTTCCAAATAAAAATAATATAGTGAAGCATTCACTTTTCTATTGGTCTAGGTTATATGCTAAATCATTTAGAAAGAGCATGAATGATAATGAGATACTACCAGTGGTATCGATTCATATTCTAAATGAACATATATTTGATCAAACCGAACGGTTCCATACAATATATCATTTGTATGAAGATAGAGATAAATTCAGATTGACAAATGAGGTGGAAGTTCATTTTATTGAAATGCCAAAGCTATTAAGAGATTGGAAGAGGGAAAAGCTGTATCCATGGAATGATGTTTTTGTTCGCTGGTTGTTAATATTAGGCATGGTTGACGGGCGCAAAGGAGTAGTGCATGAGGATATTTATAAAACATTAAGAGAGATTGCAATGCATGATAAAATCTTATATTCCGCACTAGTGCGCTGGAGAAATTTAAGTGTGACAGAAAAAGGAATTCGTGCTTATGAATCCCGTTTGAAATGGATTTTAGATGAGGAATCATCCAATCAAGCGTGAGATAATGTCCAATCAAAATGAGATGAAAATGATGTAGTGGGATTAGCAGTCAGTAAGCGTTCGATTTGTCCAACTAAAATCATTAGTGAAAGGGAAAAAACAACTGATTTGGTTCCCTTTATAGGATAATATCCTTCCTCAGATGTAGCAGCTAGTTTGTGATATATTTTTTTGCGTAATATTAGATTAATTGACGTTAATAAGATGTGCAATGTAAACTATCATTATATAATGACTGAAAGCGCCTTCTAGATGAGACGCTTTTTTACTTTGTATCATGGATGCAAAGATGGAGGAGCCATTAAGTTATGATTTAAATCTAAAATGAGGTGGGAAGATATGTCGACTAATGAAATTTATCAACTCATTGCCATATTCATTTATATGGCAGGAATGCTAGTTATTGGTTGGTATGCATATCGACGTGTATCAAACTTGCATGATTATATGCTAGGGGGACGGTCTTTAGGTCCTGCGGTTACAGCGCTTAGTGCTGGGGCAGCAGATATGTCTGGCTGGTTATTAATGGGGTTACCAGGTGCTATTTATGTCTACGGTCTTGGTGAAGTATGGTTAGCAATCGGTTTAACAATCGGAGCGTATTTAAATTGGTTGTTTGTTGCACCACGGCTTCGTACTTATACACAAGTTTCAAATGATTCGATAACAATTCCAAGTTACTTAGATAATCGGTTAAAAGATAATTCAAAAATAATTCGTATTGTGTCAGGCATTATTATACTTGTTTTCTTCACGTTTTATGTATCTTCGGGAATGGTAGCAGGCGGGGTCTTTTTTGAAAACTCATTTGGATTGAGCTATCATACTGGCTTACTGATTGTGTCTGCAGTCGTTATTGCCTATACGTTATTCGGTGGATTTCTTGCAGTTAGTTATACTGATTTTGTCCAAGGTTTAATCATGTTTTTAGCACTCATCCTTGTCCCGACTTTTGCAATTTATTTAACAGGTGGCGTATCGGAAACGGTTAATTCCATACAAGCTGTTGATCCTAAATTATTAAGTTTATTTGCAGGTACAACTACTGCTGGCATTATTTCATCTGTTGCATGGGGATTAGGTTACTTTGGACAGCCTCATATTATCGTTCGATTTATGGCAATCAAGTCTGTAAAAGAGACGAAGCAAGCGAGAAGAATTGGAATTGGTTGGATGTTTCTTTCCCTTTTAGGTGCGATTTTGATTGCTTTAATTGGCGTTGCCTATTTTCAGCAAAATCCGAGCTCTTCACTTGCGGACCCAGAAGCTGTTTTTATTGTAATGGGACAAGTGGTATTTCATCCATTTATTGCAGGAATCGTACTTGCTGCTGTGTTAGCAGCAGTAATGAGTACAATATCTTCTCAGCTCATTGTTACTTCATCTGCGCTAGTCGAGGATTTATACAAAGCTGTTGTGAAGCAGAATGCATCTGAAGCAAGGTATGTACTATTGGGGAGAGTTTCTATTTTAATCGTTGCAATGGCTGCCTTATTCTTTGCCTGGACAAAAAATGAGACGATTTTAGATCTTGTAGCATTCGCCTGGGCAGGTTTTGGTGCATCATTTGGCCCAGCAATTTTATTATCACTTTATTGGAGAAAAATTACTACTACTGGAACGCTTAGTGGAATGGTAGTGGGTGCTATTACAGTTATCATTTGGGGAAACTCAAAATTTCTATCTGGTCTTTTATATGAAATCGTTCCTGGATTTGCGTTAAGTTTGATTGTGACGGTTATCGTGAGTCTTGTCACGTATAAACAAAATGTAGAAATTGAAACTGAGTTTAATGAGACTTTGGAGTTATTGGAAAGAGAAAAG
Source organism: Paracerasibacillus soli (assembly GCF_042432965.1). NCBI lineage: Bacteria > Bacillati > Bacillota > Bacilli > Caryophanales > Bacillaceae > Paracerasibacillus > Paracerasibacillus soli. The sequence goes on from NZ_JBHLWL010000036.1 coordinate 29,535, forward strand.
TAATGGGAATAAGATAATTTGCGGGAGAAAAGATGACCTTTTTTGTATGCAAGCAAGGTCATCTTTTCTATTGTACGTATGGCTACTTTACCTTGAGCGACTTCAAAAAGGATAAGCGTGACTAAATCGGAAAATATCTTGATGTGGAACTTGTCTTTTTAATGTTTGAAGAGGGCGTTTTTTGGGGAATCAGCCGTATGATTAAGCATAATGTTAGAGATTTGTTGCGGAATCGGTCCATAATAAAATAGTAATAACGGAAAGGAGTTGTTTATTTTGGTACAATCCTTAAAAGGAAAAGTTGCCATCATTACAGGTGCAGGAAAAGGTGTTGGTAGAGCGGTAGCATTGGCCTTAGCAGCTGAAGGTGTCCATGTAGGTTTACTTGCACGAACGGAAGCAGATTTAAAGCTCGTCGCAACTGAGGTAGAAAAACTTGGTTCAAAGGCTGCTTATTCTTCTGTTGATGTTTCATCACAAGAACAAGTAGAACAAGCTATTCAAAAAGTTACTTCAGAATTAGGAAAGGCTGATATTTTAATTAATAATGCAGGTATTGGGAAGTTTGAAACACTTCTAGAAATGGATCCGGAAGAATGGAAACGGATCATTGACGTCAATTTAATGGGACCATATTATGTTACACGTGCAGTTTTACCACAATTAATAGAAAAAAATAGTGGAGATATCATTAATATCTCGTCTACGAATGGATTAGGTGGTGCAGCTACAGCTAGCGCATACAGTGCTTCTAAATTTGGCGTAATTGGATTAACGGAATCATTGGCACAGGAAGTACGAAGAAATAACATCCGTGTAACAGCATTAACTCCTAGTACTGTAGCAACAGACCTTGCATTAGATTTGAAATTAATTGAAGCAAATGATGATGAAAAATATATGCAACCAGAAGATATTGCAGAATTCATCATTGCCCAATTAAAATTACATCCACGAATTTATCTCAAAACTGCGAGTCTAATCGCAACCAACCCATTCTAAATAAAAACTTGGTGTTTCATTAAGAAGGAATACCAGTTATGCAATCGCTAAAAAATAGTATGCCAATTAACATCTTCATTGGTATGCTATTTTTTTGTGATTATCCCAATTCATATCAAACGTAGAAAATAGTGTGGAAATAAACAACGGTCTTTATTTAAAGCTTCATCTTAGTAAAGATTGCGATTGATTTTTGTTACATTCAATGAGTGAAACATAATCCTAAGGTAAATCGTACTAAAAGTAATAACAACTATAAGAAAATGAAGTAATGGAAATAAATGAGTTTACTATGTATTGTTTTGGATTGTATAACGAGAGAGGTGACGTTATTGAGGGATTGGTGGAAGAGAAAAAAGGAAAAGACCCGGAAAAGCAAAAAACGTGATGATTCTTATACATTTTGGGATTTTATTTTAGATGTGTTATTTTGGATACCTGAGTTAATCTTATTTCCATTTAGATTGATATTTTGGTCGTTAAGAGGTATAGGTAGATTAGTAAGTGATTTATTTGATATTGTCTAAGTAGTTGTGAAAGTAGCAGGTGTTATTTCTGTGATGAGTTGTTGTTTAGAAAATATGCAAAATCTGCTGTTGTATACGAGTTAAAGTATAGATATTCAAATGATGATGAAGCTATTATAAAGTACATGCAAAATGTGTATGATTGAGAGGATTAGGAAGCGTATGACAAGTAAAGAGAGAAGCGCACAAATGGTGAATAGAATGGAAGATGTATTTCAGTGTCCACTCTGTAAAAGTCCAATAAAGGTAGTAGATTTAAAAAGCTTGATTTGTACAAACAATCATACATATGATTTTGCAAAACAAGGATATGTGAATATGATGGCGCGACCAGTGAAGAGCCATTATGATAAACAATTGTTTGCGGCAAGACATAAAATTATCGCCGAGAGTAAATTGTATACAGAGGTACATAAAAAGATTTCAGAAGTTATGAGGAAACATGTGAATGGTAAGGAAGAGTCTATTAGAATTTTCGATGCTGGTTGTGGAGAAGGTTCGCATTTACAACAGATCGTGAACGAATGTAAAGATGATAAAATAACTGGAATTGGATTAGACATTTCAAAAGAAGGAATTGCATTAGCTGCGAGAAACCATAAAGAATCAATGATTTGGCTTGTTGGTGATTTAGCAAGTTCACCATTTACAGATCAATCGCTTCAAACTGTATTAAATTTCCTTTCGCCTGCAAATTATAAAGAGTTTAAAAGAATTTTGGCCCCGGGTGGATTGATGATAAAGGTAGTTCCACGCACGCATTATCTAAAGGAATTGCGGGATGAGATATTCGGGAAGACTGATAAGGAATCGTATGAAAATGATAAAACTGTATCACTTTTTCAAACGCATTTTGATCTAGTGAACCAGATAAAACTAAACTATACAAAAAAGTTAAGTAAAGCAGAATTAATAAATTTAGTACATATGTCCCCACTTGCATGGAATTCGGATGAAGCAAAAATAGCAACATTTTTAAATCAAGATTTTAGAGATATTACAATTGACTTAGACATTTTGGTTGGGATAAATAATGGAGAAAGCGAAAATAGGTGATCTAATCCCCTCTAACTAACGTTGAAGATGTGAGACGATGGCTATTTAAATAGATATGTATTATAGAAGGACTTTTTAACGACGATCTTTGTAATTAAACAAGGATCTTTTTTTTATTGTAGATTTGTTGTAATGCGCAAAAGGGCTAGATCTTAGCTCCAGACAAAATGATGAAATATAAAGTAAATATTAAAACATTTGCTATAAGCTTAAAATATAAAAAATGTTTTCCGATATTAGGTTAAGTACCTATATTTTATCTGTTAAAAGTACTGGAGTTACATGATAAGTATGAGGATAGGAAGGTTGTTGTCTGTCATTCTCCATGAGCCAATATATTTATTACGTTTCTCGCTTCATATTTCAAAAATAAAAAATGAGAGGTGTATCAAATGAAAAGATTATTTCAATTAGATAGTATACGTAAAAAAATCATGTTTAGCTTTTCAATCGTATTAGTTTTAGTTTTCCTACTTGGTGGATATAATTATCTTGCGATTAAGGCGTTAAACAGTAATACGAGTGAAATTGTGGATCAACAACTTCCGCTTTTAATCTCAGATGAAAAGATTGCATTGGATATGGCAGAGAGAACGTCATTAGCGCGCGGATATTTACTATATGGGGATCCAGAGTTGAAGAAGGAATTTGACAATTCAATTGAAGCTAGTATTCAGCTTGAAGAGGAAATCTTGAAACAAAGCAACTCTGAAAAAGTGAAGCAATTGATGGAAAAGAGAGGAATATGGGGAGAAAAATTAAATCAAGTATTTGAGCAATATGATACTGGAAATAAAGAAAAAGCTATGAAAATAATGACGGATGAGGTAAAGCCACTGGAAGATGAAATTCTTAGTGGTTTTAAAGAGATGACCTCCTTAAGGGAAACTGCTATTGCTAAGACAGGGAAGATGACGAAGAATTATGGAAGAGTTTCTTTAGGAATAGATATAGCCATCACGATATTAGTATTCTTACTTGCTGTTATTGTGTCGTTCAAAACTGCTAGAGTTATCTCAAAACCTATTAATGCTGTAAAAAACAAAATGAGAACCATTGCCACTGGAAATCTTAGTGAGGAATTATTACAACTTCAATCTAATGATGAAATTGGTCAACTGGTAAATGCAACAAATGAAATGACAAAAAATACGAGAACGTTATTAAATGAAATATATACAGTATCTGAAACTGTTTCAAGTCATAGTGAGGAATTGATGCAGTCTGCAAATGAAGTGAAGACGGGAACAGAACAAGTTGCAATCACAATGGAGGAATTAGCGACAGGCTCTGAAACACAGGCGAATAGTGCAAGTGATTTAGCTTCGATTATGGGAACATTTATAAATAAAGTAGAAGAAGCGAATGAAAATGGAGATAGTATACAAGAAAATTCCAGTAGAGTACTAGATATGACGACGAATGGAAGCGAGCTTATGAGATCGTCAACGGAACAAATGAAGAAGATAGATATTATCGTGAAAGATGCAGTAGAAAAGATGCAAAACCTTGATAAACAATCACAGGAGATTTCAAAGCTTGTTTTGGTTATTAAAGATGTTGCCGATCAAACAAATCTATTGGCCTTAAATGCGGCAATTGAAGCTGCTAGAGCAGGCGAGCATGGTAAAGGGTTTGCAGTTGTGGCTGAAGAGGTAAGGAAATTGGCCGAACAAGTTGCTTTGTCTGTTCAGGATATTACAAAGATTGTAGCAAATATACAGACTGATACGGACCTAGTTGCTAACTCACTAAATAATGGATATATCGAGGTTGAAAAGGGTACTACTCAAATTGAAACGACAGGCGAAACATTTAATGAAATTAGTTCAGCTGTTACGGAAATGGTACAAAGTATTCATAGCGTAACAAAGAATCTCTCTGAAATGGCGACTAATAGTCAGAAAATGAATGGGGCAATAGAAGAGATAGCATCTGTGTCAGAACAGGCTGCGGCTGGAGTTGAACAAACAGCGGCATCTGTACAGCAGGTTAACGGTTCAATGGATGAAGTAGCTGAAAGTTCTGGACAGCTATCTAATATGTCTGAGGAGTTAAATAATCTTGTAAGCAAATTTAAATTATAAGAAATAGTTTAGAAAGATTGTGTTATTTAGCATTTACTTATATTAAACAGCAATTTGGCTGGTGTGAATACGGGATGAAGACCGGACTCATGCCTGCCAATTTTGCTTTGTATAAATAGTAACGATAGTAATACGTAATTTTAAACTCATTTAATGGTAAATCGCGATAAAGTTAATTGATGCATATTCAAAGGCTTAACGAAACACTTCATACAAAAGAGGAATATCACAATTCATCTCAGTGCAAAAATAGGTACTGGTTTGTTTTCTATTCTAGTGTACAAATAGCGTATTTTATTTGTCTGGTGTTTTATGGATCACTTTAAAAAAGTGTGAGAAACCTTCATTTAAAAGAAACTCTAATACTTGATTGACATGTGTTAAATCGACGGTGTCAGTATGAAGTAAGATTTGAAGAACCATCCCATCAATTCCCGCCATTGTCCAAGTTGCTACGGCCTTTGTGAGTGGGCCTTTTCTGGCATTGTATGCCTGAACAAATATCGCTTCTAGTCGATTAATCCAATCCTCATATTTTTCCTTGAATTTATGCTGGAGTTCTTCATTACCTAACATTGCTTCATGAGCTAAATAAAATTGTAGTCGATTTTCAGCATCCTTTTTAAAACGTTCTTGCATCCCCTCAAATATTTCTTGAATGATATTTTGTAACTCATCTTCAAGTGAAACAGTTGCAATTCTTTTTATTTCACTTAGACCTTCGTCCATCACGTCATATAAAATTGCTTCTTTTGAGCTGTAATAATGATAAATGGCACCCGTACTTACGCCAGCCTGTTCAGCGATACCACGGATTGTTGCGCCTTGAATACCATGTTCAATAATGATCGTTCTTGCAGCTTCTAAAATTTTTGTTTTGCCATCTATGCTCATATTATTGCTCCTCCCTATGTATGATAATTCATTATATCACAAACAAGCAAAATGATTTTACGGAAGGACTAGAGCCAGCTTCACGGGCAATTGACAGTAACAGAAAAGTTTGTTATACTTTTCACAAGGACATACCGAACGTTCGTTATGTCCATGAAATACTCGTTACTTTATATTTGCAATTTTATTTTTGTATGACTTGTCTCGTCTTAGCTTTGAAAATTACATAAAATGAAAGGAGAGGTATGTCATGTTCTTTTTTGAATCAATTCCTTGGTACAACGTTTTAATGTGGTTTGTCGTCTTTGGTCTACTTATCGGTTTAAATGAAGTTGTTCGTGCAAGTAAGTGGGGGAGCGTACTTATGTTCATGGTTTTGCCGGTCATATTAACACCTATTTGGTACTTTATGGCAGAATCTGAACTTACCTCATGGTTCCATTGGGTAAAAGTTTATTCAGCATTAGCTGGATGTTTGATCTATATGGTAATTCGATTTACAAATTTTCATAAAAAACATCCATGGTACCTTGTTCTCGTTCCGGCAATATTAGCAATTAATATTGCAGAAGCAGTTATCCGTGAATTTCAAGTTGGTGTGATGGGGTTTGAAGGAATAGTAGATGGCATGTATTATATCTCGGGTGGTTGGAATTATGTTAATGCGATTGCCGGAATCTTAAACCTTCTATTAATATGTGGTTGGGTTGGAATATTTGCAACTTCAGGTAAGAAAAAAGATATGCTATGGCCTGACCAAACAAAATTATGGATTATTGCGTATGGTGCTTGGAATATCGCTTATGTTTACGCATGTGCACCAGGAAATGCTTTTTATTCAGGGGTTGCTTTAAATATAGCTGCTACCGTACCAGCACTTCTATGGGCAAAAGGTACTTGGATGCAAAACCGTGCGCAAACACTTGCCTTTTGGATGATGTGGGTAATGACTATGCCATACTTTTTTGCAGTGGGAAGTACATTTAATGTGAGTGTTTCCTATAATCCTGCAGCAAACTGGACAATTGCACTAATAAGTTTAGCATTAAACGTAGTCCTTGCTGTATGGCAAGTTACACGGATTGTTAAATATCGACTCCATCCTTTGAAAGACGAACTATGGAAAGATACAAAGGAATACCAGGAGATTGCAGCATTACGTGAGGAACCAATGAATGAAAGCGCTACTGTTGGTTAGTATAGGGATCCATCTCATGATATAAATACAATAATATTTGTTAAACATAAAATAGGGATGATACCACTCAAGCTTCATCCCTATTTTAATATATGCGTGTTTATGTCAGCACAAATAAAAAGTCAAAAGTAATGGCCAGTTTCATTTCTTAATTCAAGGAATACACATCAAATTTTCTTAACTCTCTTGTGACTCGTGAAATCGGTAATCCGACAACATTATAGTAATCTCCGACGATTTGTTTTACAAACAATGCTCCCAAACTTTGAATACCATATGCACCAGCTTTGTCGTATGGTTCTTCTGAGGAGACGTATTTTTCTATTTCACCTTTTTCTAATGGCCAAAACTCAACCTTGGTTCGTTCTACGAAAGTTAATTCATCCGTAATCGAACGGATTGTGACCCCAGTGTATACATCGTGTACATTTCCACTTAAAGAAGCAAGCATTTGTATAGCTTCTTTTTTATTCTTCGGCTTGCCATATATTTGTTGATTGAATGAGACAACAGTATCAGCTGAAAGTATGACTTCTTGATCATCCATAAATGATACTTCCCGCCCTTTTAACATTGCTAACTGTGTTACTTTATCTGTAAGAATATTTGTTGTAATTTGGGATTCATTTGTATCTGCCTTTCTCACTGTAAAGGGAATCTGCGCTTGATTCAAAAGTTCTTGTCTTCTTGGTGAAGAAGATGCAAGGATAAGCTTTTTTGCCAAAAATATTTCCTCCTTACGCATTTAAATACTTTAATTTTATATTCATATGATAATGATAGCAAATAATCCTTTGTAAAGGAGGAAGGGATAACAAAAGATGCGCCCTTATTGTAAGTTGTTTCTCACAATGAGGACGCAGTTAGAGCAAATTTACATATTTTATTGAAAAGCCGTTTACAATCATGCTAGTTCCAATGCATGGGCATAATTGAAACGCTGATGGAAGTCTATTATCAATCTTCCCATACCTCGTCCATTAGCTCTTCAATTTCCTTCCGGCGTTTTTCTGTTTCATCTTTTAATATGCTAACATGTTCACCTTTTATTTCTACAATATCGCCTACGGAAGTATTTTTTGGAAAAAGTGACTTAGGAAAATCATTCGTCACCCCATCAATTTCAACCACAACAATATTGCCTTCGAAACGATCAATGATTCCTTTCAAAATTTCTCCCTCCTATTTTGGTACGAAAGAAGTTTGCGTTTTGTATGTTTTTCCTTTGTATTTAGCTGAAATGTCAATTTTTACTTTATAACCTTTTGCCGCTCGGCTAATTTTAACAGGTAAATCTTTTCCAACCTTTCCATTATAAGTAGTTTTGGTACTCTTATAATGAAAAGTAGCTTTATATGCTGTCCCTTTTGGTAACCCTTTTGTCGTAACATGGATTGTGCTGTATTGCTTAGGTTTAGTTGTATTTAAACTTGCTGTTAATTTATATTGCGCAACTTTTGCTGGAGCTGGCTTACTACTTTTGGATGTTGGTTTTTTATTAAACTTGAGCGTCTTTCCATTTGTAGTTGCAATGATTGTTCCCTGTTTATCCGTTCGCAATACTTTTATTTTGGACTTTTCCAATCTCTTTAATACCGTTGAAGTTGGATGACCATACTTATTGCCTTTTCCAACGCTAATGATTGCATAAGTAGGTTTTACTGCTTTCAGTAATGACGAACTAGTTGATGTTTTAGCCCCGTGGTGGCCAACTTTTATGACATCTGCTTTTAATGTTTGTTTTGATTTTACCATATCGGTTTCTGACTTAGTTTCGGCATCCCCAGTAAATAAAAAGGATTTTTTGCCATAAGTCACATGTAAAACTGCACTCCAATTATTTAAATCATTTTTAGCGTAAGTTTTAACGGGTGCGACAAATTTTGCATTTACGCCTTTTAAAGGTATTTTTACCCCCTTTTTAGCTGTTTTAATTTTAAGACCTTCTTTTTTTACAGCAGTTAAAAATTCTTTATACACTTTTGTAGTATGGCTTACTTTTGGTGCATAGACTGATTTTACTTTAAAAGCCCGTAAAATATCATCTAGACCACCTATATGATCGGCGTCTGGATGTGTTGCAATCATGACGTCAATTTTTTTCACCTTTTGCTTTTTAAGATAAGAAACGACCTTACTACCATTTTTATTCCCACCATCAATGATAATGTTTTGCCCTGCAGCTGTTTTTATGTAAATGGCGTCTCCCTGTCCAACATCGATAAAATGTACTTTCATTTCTTTCGTTGCGGCTTGAGTAGTAGGTACAGAACCATTTAATATAAGTATAATTGCTAAAAAAAGGGCTGATGTAAATTTAAATATTTTTGCTTTCATCTATTCTCCTCCTGTCTTCTAAAGTAATTTTACTCCTTTCTCCATGAGAATTATATAACTTTTTTATTGAAAACAGGATTTTTTTACTAGGAATCTCCTCCCCCTTACGCAAAATATTATGCCTTATATAAAAATACTGAATAAGGTATTAAGGATATATGATAAAATGTTAATAGAATCTGAAGGATATTTCTGGAATCCATACCAATGCAAGCGCGGTATGAATGAAACAAACGAATGAATAGGGAGCGAGAGGATAGCAAATGGAATTTAAAATTAATCAAGCCGTATCATCTAAAGTAACGTTTCCTTTGCGAGGGCAAGCATATTTGCAAGTGAATGGAAAAATAACAACATAAAAATTCAAATAGATAGTAAATCAAAGATCAAAATTTCCTCGAGATCCTTTGAAATGGGCGAGATAGAAGAAATACAGCAAGTGAAAAGTATATCTGGTGATGAAACATTAAGTGTAACTGTTGATGGGAACTTTATGAAAGAGGCTTTAAAAGCAATAAAGAAAGAAGAGGTCAGTTTAGGTTTAGGTGGTTCCATGCGACCTATTTTATTACGGCCAATTGGAGATGAGTCGCATATTCAACTCATTTCTCCTGTTAGGTCTCCAGTGGGAAAAGTACGAGTCTCGAGACCCCACAGCGAACGTTTTTTGTGAGCGAGGAGGATTGAGCAGTGCCCACGGGAAGCGTCCGCCTGGAATGAAAGGTAGGGGGTTACAAGGAAGTTAGAAAAGAAGAAAAGATAAGCCAAAAACAAGGCTCAAATATAATATACGAGGAGTAACGTCATGCTAAATAATATCATAACGGAACAATTGAAAATAACATATCCAATCATACAAGCACCGATGGCTGGGGGTATTACAACTTCAAAGTTAGTCGCGGAAGTTTCAAATGCAGGCGGTTTAGGTATGGTTGGAGCAGGCTATATGACACCCGCTCAGATACGGGAGCAAATGAGGGAAATAAAAACATTAACAAGTAAGTCATTCGGAGTAAATTTATTTGTTCCGAGTGAATTTGATATGGTAGAAGATGAAGTGAATTTCTCAAATCATGTACTCCATCCTATTCGTGAGCAATTGCAACTCGGAAATAATAAAACGACACCATTATCCGATTTTCAAGAAGTACGTCAAAAGTTTTATGAACAAGTACGTGTTGTAATAGAGGAACGTGTTCCAATTTGCTCTTTTACTTTTGGTATTCCTTCTGAAGAAATCATAGCTGAATTAAAAAAACACAACATTATTTTAATTGGCACCGCCTGTACTGTTCAAGAGGCACAAGTAATCGAAAAAAGTGGGTTTGATATTGTCGTTGTACAGGGAAGTGAAGCGGGTGGTCATCGAGGGGATTTTATAAAGGAAGGTGAGGGATCAATCGGTCTCATGTCAATGATTCCACAAGTAGTTGATCATGTAAACATTCCTGTTATTGCAGCTGGTGGAATCATGGACGGAAGAGGTCTAATTGCTGCACACTGCCTTGGTGCAAAGGCTGTTCAAATGGGAACGGCATTTTTAACTTGTATAGAAAGTGGGGCAAACGAGAATCATAAGGCTGCTATTCTTCAGGCTAAAGAAGATCAAACTGTTTTAACACGTTCATTTTCAGGTAAATGGGCTAGAGGAATAGAAAATAAATTTATCCATGATATGAGAGAACACGAATCGCTTTTCCCAAGTTTTCCTATTCAAAATGACTTAACCAAAGATATTAGGAAAGCTGCAAGTACAAAAAATAACCAAGCCTTTATGTCCCTTTGGTCAGGGCAAAGTCCTAGATTAGCAAAGAGTTATGCAGCTAAACGACTAATAGAAGATATAATGGCAGAAGCAAAGGAATTAATATAAATCGAGGATAATAGATTACTTTTACATAAAAAACCACCCAGCACAGTGAGGTAATGAAACTGTACCTCAAAAAAGTTCAGGGTGGTTTTCTTTATTCTAAGTTTAAAATTTGTGTTCTAACAAATTGGCTTACTTCGCTTGTTTTTCATACCAAGCGATGAAATTATTTACGACAGTATCTAAGAATTGAATAGTAGGCTCATGGGTTAATTGGCCTGCCTCATCCATTTTCTCATGTACAAGTCCAAGGTACACTTCATTTCCAGGTAGAAGTGGAGAGGAAACACCTGCAGAGAATAAAATATCACGTAAATGCTGTTGCGCACGGACTGTTCCTAGTAAACCCATTGATGCACCTACAATCCATGAAGGTTTACCAATCATCACTTTGTCAATACGGGATAGCCAATCGATGGCATTTTTTAATACTCCCGGAATAGAGTAGTTGTATTCTGGTGTTAGCCATAGTACAGCATCTGCTTCTTTTACTTTTGTCTTAAATGCAGTTACAGTTGCAGGTGGATTTAGTTCCATATCTTGATCATAAAATGGTAGATCCTTAATGTCTGCAATTTCAACTTCAATTTTTTCTTGATATCTATTTTGGATATATTGTGCTAATTTCAGGTTATAAGATTCTTTACGTATACTTCCTACAATTGCTACTATTTTCATGGTGTAATTCCTCCAATATGATGGTTTTTTTGTTTGTTTTTTGTAAAAAAGAGTGACAGATTTCTTGTTATTTAAAAGTCATATTTAGCATCTTGCTTTTCACGTATAGATTGGAATGCATCTGCTGTTAATATCGTATCTTCTATGAGACGTTCGATGCGAAATAGAACATCGTCATTTATAATTTCACCTTTTAAAAAGTCTTGTTCTTCTATAAAAGCATACTTGGGTACAATATGTGCTTCCATATAGGCTAATATTGGCTTAAGTTGTTGTTCTACAACTAAAAAGTGTTTCGGTGTCCCTGCAGTGACAACAATGCTAGCTACTTTATCACGAAATGCATGAACAGGTAACAAATCAAAAATATTTTTTAAGGTTGCCGGAATGGACGCTTGAAATATCGGTGTACCAATTATCATCGCATCAGCAGCCATCATTACTTCAGCAACGTATTTGGTGTCACCCCCGTATTCATGATAAATTCGTCCATCACTAAATTGTATATGATAATCTGCTAAATCCAATAGTTGTATGTCATGTTCAGGATACTTTTGCGTAAACATTTCCACGACTTTTTTCATGGATGTTTTTGTCTTCGATCCCACAATGGATCCAGATAAGGCGACGATTTTCATTTTGGCCTCCTCATTGTGATGTATGTTTTTTGATTGCAGGAATGATGTCCTGTCCAATCATTTCAATATTTTTCATTATCTTATCAAAAGGGACTCCACCAAAGTCGATTTGTGCCATAAAGCGTTGCATGCCATATAACTCAAATTGATAAAGGAGTTTCTCAATAATTAATTCTTTACTTCCGACCATGAGTGCGTCACGGTAATCAGTAGATTGGGCAAAATGTTGTTTTGGATAACCTGCACCACGAATTGCTTGAAACCCGACATTTAGATGAGGGTACATTCCTTGTAATGCTTCTTTTGTTGTATCCGCTACATAGAAAAGACTTGTTGTCCCAATTGGTAAAGTAGAAGGATCGAAACCACTGTTTTGTGCTGTTTCTCGATAAATATCAACAGATTGTTTGAAGTTCATCGCTGGTCCACCTAAAGTAGTAAGCATCATGGGAATCCCCATATGACCCGCTTTTATCGCACTTGCTGGAGGCCCACCTACAGCACGCCAAATTGGTAAGAAACCATTTTGAGGTTGTGGTAAAATCTCGGCATTTTGTAATGGGGCACGAAACTTCCCTTGCCACGATACGCGTTCTTCGTCATTGATTTGTTTTAAGAGTTCTAACTTTTCCTCGAAAATTTCTTCGTAATCTTGCAAGTCAACACCAAGTAGTTGATATGCACCTACCCGTGAGCCACGACCAGCGATAATTTCTGCACGACCATTTGAAATTAAATCTATCGTTGCAAAATCCTCATAGACTCGCACAGGATCCAACACACTTAATACAGTAGCGGAACTTGTAATTTTAATCTTTTCTGTTGCTTGTGCTATCGCACCTAAAATAACGGAATGACCTTGTGATGTAAAGTATGTTTGATGACTTTCACCAACACCAAATACATCAATGCCGGCTTGCTCAGCTAATTTACTAGCCTCTATCAGTTCTTGAATCCGTTGTTGTGGAGAAATACGAGTTCCAGTTAACGGGTTCAAAATATGATCACCTAAAGAGTAAAGGCCAAATTCCATTCCTGATGATGGGTTCATTCGATATTTTTCCATTATTATTCTACCCCCAAAGGTGATAAGTTTGCTTCAATTTCTGCACGGCGCCCCTCTAAGAACGGAGGTAAAGTTAATTTTGTACCTAAGTCTTCAATTTTTGCATCGACGGTAAATCCAGGCCCATCTGTTGCAATTTCAAATAATATGCCATTTGATTCACGGAAGTATAAACTATGAAAATAAAACCGATCAATAATACCGGAAGATTGAAATCCTCGTTTGCGGATTCTTTCATCCCAATCAATTAATTCGTCTTTATTTCTGGCACGAATTGCTACATGATGAATACTGCCTCTTCCTGGTTTTTCAATAGGTCCATCCATAGATTTTATCACAATTTCTCCAAATACTTCGCCAGTAACGGATTGAAAAATTGCTGCTTCCTCTGTTCGAGATACTTCTGTATAGCCAAGGACTTCCTTTAAAGTACGAGCCAATTTATTTAAGCGGCGTACGGTTATTTCGATTGTACCCATGCCTTGAATTTGATGTTCAACTGGAATAATCGCGTGTTCCCAAGCTTCCCAATGAGCAACTTTTTCACCATTTGCAACTAGAAGTACCATGCGTAAACCCTCTGTATCTTCAAAATGTAGTGCTGGTCGATCCGCATAAGTTGTAATATTGCTATGAGAGACATGGAACTTTTCAAAACGATTTTTCCAGTAGAGGAGACTCTCATGAGATGGCACGAGTAATCCAATTTGTGTGATGGCATTTGTACCACGATATGTTTGTCCGATATATGGCATTTCAAAAAAGGATAATTCTGTGCCTGGACTGCCTGTTCGGTCACCGTAAAACAAGTGATACATGGATGGATCATCTTGATTGACTGTCATTTTAACACGACGTAAACCTAAAATTTTATGGTAAAAGAAATGATTTTCCTTCGCATTTTTAGTTAGCATCGAAATATGATGATGACCTGGAATAGTATACAATTTCTTCACCCTTTATTTTGATTATGCAAGTGAAATTAAAAGTCACTTGCTATTTAATAACCTTTGTTCACTATTTTTTTGTACACGTGACATGAGGGAAAGCAATGTTTTTTGCTCTTCAACTGTCAAGCAATCTTCAAAAAATGAAGTTTGAAAGGCGAGCTGGGCTTGGAAGGCATTGTCCAATTTTGTTCTTCCCATTTCAGTTAAAGAGATTGTTTTTGTCTTCCATTCTTGTTTACGCTTGATTAAGGATTCTTTTTCAAGTCGAGAAAGCATTCGTGAGATCCCGCCTTGGGTTACCGTTACCTTTTCTGCAAGTTCACTTTGGGTTAATGGTTCAAAGTTTGAAATTTGCATTAATACATCAAATTGGGCAGTTGTTAAATCATACTGCTTTAAAAATTCATTTGATAATAAGTTGCTCTGGTGTGTAAATCGCATCATTCTTAACCATATAAGTGAACCACGTGTGTTTTTTTGCATGAAGAATCAACCTCCAACCATTATCACTTTACCACTCAAGTGATAATGATGCAAGTAATTGGTTTGTGATGAAAAAATTAGTGGTTGTTCGCTGTTCTATGAATGAATTGCCAGTCTATTTACTATTGAACCTATGTAGGTATGATTACTTTTAAGCTATTTTACAAGATATCACCTGTTTCAAATACAATTGATAATACGGAAATCAGCAAAACTATAACGGACAGGTGTTATGAAAGATAATAAAAATAGAGATTTATAAAGAAAATGAAATAACGTAAAACTTTTTGCAATAATGGAAGGTATATAGAGTAGACACTGGGAAAAGGAGGTTTGTGTGGTGTTTCAATCTGAGTCAGTCCAAATTAAAAAGATTAAAAAAGGTAACGAACAAGCATTTGCACGACTATATGAACAATATGCCGATTACGCCCTCCGTACTGCTTTTGCTATTACTAAAAATAAATATGATGCATCAGATGTTGTGCAAGAGACTTTTATCCGCGTTTATCGAAATATTCATAGCTTTGATATAAAGAGGCCATTTCGCCCATGGTTTTATCGCATTCTAATAAATGAATGCAAACGTCATCTTCATAAAAAAACTACTCACGCCATCATAGTTGAATCAACAGAAGTATTAGAATTTTTACATGCTAAGGGAATGGAATCTGTTCACGTCGAACATGTCATGTTGGCTTTAGAAAATTTAACTGAAGACGAGCGAACCCTGATCGTTTTAAAATACTTGGATGGCTTTAAGGAGAAAGAATTGGCAGAAGTGATGGAGTTGAATGTCAATACAATTAAATCAAGACTATACCGCGCGCGTCAGCGATTGAAGGCTATTTTAAGAGGAGGTGTTTTAGATGACTGAGGATGAAAAGTTTATAAGAGAGTTAACGGGTGCATTGAAAAATAGTACGGAAGAGGCTACTGATTTAAAAGAAGAAACATGGAAAAACATTCGTAGTGAATTATTTCCTACACAGATAAAGAAACGACCCTTTACATGGCGAAAAGGGATATTGGCAGCATGTAGTGGAATCGCCGTCATGACGATTATATTTTTTGCACTCGTAACAGATATGTTTACGGATGAAATCAAGATGAATCCAAATCAAGATTCCAATGATATAGATGAAGTGAAGGATCTTCCAGCACAAGATAATGATACAAAACAAGATCATAAAGAGACGGAAAAACAGCAGTTACTTGAGGAACGATTTCCTAAAGAAAAACAAGCGGAAATTGAAATGGAAGGAGATAAGTATCCCATAACTGTCCACTTAGCAACGAATGAGGAGTTACGTTATATCATTTATTATGATAAAGCATTCTATAAATTTGTTTCGGAGGCAGGAATAGATCGGATTGTTTCTATATCGGATGACCATGAATTAGATGTTCCAGAGGTAGCCATGGAAATTAAATATATATCAGAACAAACAGAGACAAAGGTTATTGAAAATATTAAAAACGGATTAAACAAGGAAGGATTTTTTATCTTAAGAGAAGAAAAAGTGGAAACACCAATAGATGGATATATGATTGAAGCTATCCAAGATGAAAATGGGGGAGTTTGGAATACAGCTGTTCATCGATATTATATTAAAAGCAATAAGGATGGAAGTTTATTCGTATTTAAACAAATGTTTTTCGTTGAAGCATTTGAAGGGCATGCGATTCGGTTTAATCAAATGTTAGAAAGCTTTCAGCAAATAGTAGATTAAAAGGGTGTGGGAGAGATGTGTGGATTCGTTGGCGTACTATTAAATGAAGGATTTATATTTAATCAAGAATATACAGTGGATATACAAAAGGCACATGAGCTGATAGGTCACCGCAGTTCTTACAGGAAATTATATGTTGATGATCCACACATGTCTCTAGTTTATGGTGGATTAAACGAGCGTAAACAAGCACGTAGTATTTTTCAAGGTAGTCGTTATACCGTCGTTATGGATGGGAAAATCTATAATGAATCTTATCTTCGCGATGTATATGGGAAAACAATGGATTCTCTCTCTAATCAATCGATAGCTGAATTTATTGCTCATTTATTTCATTTAGAAGGGACTCGCCTCTTTTCATTATTACATGGGACCTATACATTAATGATATGGGAAAAAGTAGAGAAAACTCTTTATGGCGTTCGGGACCAGTTTGGCAAAAAACCATTATATTATAAGGAAAATGAGATGGAATTTATTTTTGCATCTGAGAAAAAGTCAATCACCTATTTAACTGATGAACTTTTGATTAATGAAGAAGCGTTGCAACAATATTTATCATTTCAATATGTGCCTAGTCCATTGACGATGACAGAGGGAATTAAGAAGCTAAGCCCTGGATATTTCTTTATGAAGCGTTGGGAACAACCAGTGGAGTTATATCAATATATTAAACCGTCATTCAGACCTTATAATCGAACGAGTGAAATACAAATGGTCGAGCGAATTCAAGAGGTACTATTTGATTCCATAGGTACGCATTTACCTAAACATGGCACAGTTGGATCCTTTTTATCTGGTGGTATCGACTCAAGTTTTATAGCTGCTATCGCCCGGGAGAAGCGTCCAGATATCAAAACCTTTTCAGTCGGATTTATGGAGTCTGGTTATTCAGAAGTGGAATTGGCAAAACGAACAGCTGATGCATTAAATATCGACAATATATCATATATGGTTTCCGCTGAGGAATATGTGGAGCATATTCCTGAAGTTATCTGGCATATGGATGATCCTCTTGCTGATCCTTCATGTATTTCACTTTTTATAGGAGCAAAAGAAGCGAAGAAACATGTTGATGTTATTTTATCTGGGGAAGGCGCGGATGAGCTGTTTGGCGGATATAATATTTATCGGGAACCGAATTCTCTAAGATTTGTAACACAATTGCCCGATGCTATATTACAAATGTTTCTCCGGATTGCAAACATTATACCTGATGGTGTAAGAGGCAAGAGTTTCATGGAACGGGCAGCTACACCACTTCATAAGCGTTATATTGGTAATGCTAAAATTTTTGAAGAACAACAAAAACAACTATTTTTAAAAACGTTTCACGTAAATTATTCCTATGAAGAATGGACAAAACCTTTTTATCAAGATGCGAAAGATTATCATCCGGCTGAACAAATGCAATATATAGATTTAAACACGTGGCTGCCTGGAAATATATTGTTAAAGGCGGATAAAATGAGCATGGCACACGGACTGGATTTACGTATGCCGTTTTTGGATGAAGAGGTTTTTGAAGTTGCTAGAAGGATTCCGGTAGATAAAAAGATAGCGAACGGTACAACAAAAGCAATCTTACGAAAGTCAGCAATTGGAATTGTCCCAAATCATGTGATATATCAAAAAAAGTTAGGATTTCCAGTTCCTATTAATCAATGGCTAAAGCATGAAATGTACGGTTGGGCCATAGATTTAATTGAAAAAAGCGACACGGATTATTTGTTTGATAAGTCCTATATTAAAGATTTACTGCATCACCATAGATCCTCACGATTAGACCATTCGAGGAAAATTTGGACAGTATTAATGTTTATGGTATGGCATCAAATTTATATGGAAAAGGCATATTCTTTTATAGACTTCCCGAACGAGCAAGCTCGTGAGACCCTTTCTCTTCTGCCTTATTAGTAGAAAAAATAAACAGGTTAACTCTAACACAACATCTAACACAACATGTACCCGATGGAGTAGACACTTATGTTCTTGTCCTCCAAGTCTTAACTATTAATCTCCCCTTGACATTGGAGATTACTCCAATGATATGGTTCTTTTAGGAGGTGATTGTGATGTTAGTGAAAGAATTTGCTTTAAAATATCATGTAACGAGTGATACAGTCCGTTATTATGAAAAAGAAGGACTACTTCAACCGCAGCGGTTAGAAAATGGATATCGATTTTATGATGAACAATGTGAAAAAAGTATAAAATATATTATGGTCTTAAAGCAAATGGGATTTTCATTACAAGAAATACAACAATTATTACAATTGGGGAACAGCCCGATCACAGAAGCATGTAATCGGATGTCAACGACCCTATTTGAGAATAAGGTGATGCATATAAAGCAAAAGATAGATTTCTTTACTTCTGCACTAGAAGTATTACAAGTCGTTTTAGAGTTAACGAGCGAAGGAAGATACAGTGAAAATCAAAGCAGGATTGATAACTTAGTAGATCACATGTATCAAAAGTTGGTGGATGTGAAATGAACAGTTTAACAGTCCGTAGATGGATTCGTCTTGAATATGCCACTGGTTTTATTCTTTGCCTTTTCTTGTATCTTTACGCAGGATATCCGGTCACATTATTTTTTCTCTTGTTATTGGTACCCGATATTTCAATGTTTGGCTATTTATTTAATAAGAAAATTGGTGCATTTATCTACAACCTAGGCCACAATTTGATTATTCCTTTTCTCCTACTCATCGTTACAATGACTGGCGGATTATCGATTGCATTTGTTTGCATATGGTTAGCACATATTTGTATGGATCGATCATTAGGTTTTGGGCTAAAATACGGGCACTCCTTTAAGGAAACACATATGCAAAAGACATTTTAATATTTGATTGAGCCAATGTGACATGACACGGAATCTGAATATTGTTTGTTCGTGTGGTGATAATGCAAGTTATTATTGATCATTCATAACAAAGGAGAAACCGATTTGGTGTTCTCCTTTACTAATTTTTATTAAGTTGCCACGTTCTGTAATTCAGTCTTAACGCGTACGTAAGCCAACTAATATATGGAATCATTAATGAGCAAGCAAGTTTACTTCTTTTGTTAAAATAATACGTATTCAACGTAACTGCTGACCATAATAATGTTGCCTCTATGAATGCCGTACCTCGCATATTCCAACGAAAAAATAAAAAAGGCCAAAGATAATTTAAACCTAGCTGCGTTCCATATGCTGTATTTACTCTTCTTTGTAAAGTATCTGTTTTGTTCTGTTTATCAAATTGATATTTCGCTATCCCCATCGTCGTATACAATGTTGTCCAGGTAACTGGAAAGACCCAGCTTGGTGGAGAAAAGGAAGGCTTTTGTAAAGATTGATATTCTCCTTTGGCATTTTTTGTGGCGATTGTTCCTAATATTCCACCCACTACGACTGGAACACCTATACTTGCTGCAAGTCGCCATTTCGTTTTCATTTTTATCTAATCCCTTCAGCTTATTTATGTTTTAACCTTTCCTATCATTTATTATTTACTCATTATTTGAGTGAACTATTTTTATATCATGATAGAAAAAGGGTATGATAAAAAGGAATGAATGTTATGGTAAAAGGAGATTTTACATATGGAGAAAATCAATTGGATGGAAGAGGTTACCAAAAGGAAAGCTGATTTAATCAAAGATTTAAAAGGACTTTTACAAATTAAAAGCGTCCTAGACGAAGAAAGTAAAACAGCTGATGCGCCACTGGGACAAGGTGTAAAAGACGCCTTACAATATATGCTCGATTTAGGAGAGGAAGACGGATTTACTAGTAAAAATGTTGGGAACTTAGCAGGGCATCTAGAAATGGGACGAGGTGAGAAACTTCTTGGTATCCTCGGACATGTTGATGTTGTTCCTGAAGGCGATGGTTGGAGTGTGGATCCATATAGCGGCGTCATAAAGGATGGGAAAATTTATGCGCGTGGCTCAAGTGATGATAAAGGTCCGACGATTGCAGCATATTATGGCATGAAAATTGTAAAAGAATTAGGGCTTCCAATTGAAAAAAGAGTACGTCTTATCATTGGAACAGATGAAGAAAGCGATTGGCGTTGTGTCGACCATTATTTTGAAAAAGAAGAAATGCCGACGATTGGCTTTGTTCCTGATGCAGACTTTCCAATTATTTATGCGGAAAAAGGAATTGCAGATTTTGATATTGTTCAACCAGTCAAAGAAAAGCAAATGGATGCAACTCATCAATTATTATCTTTTCAATCTGGGAGAAGATATAATATGGTACCAGATTTTGCGGAAGTACGTTTGCAAGTGCAAGGTGAAACGACAGAATTGGTCCAAAAATACGAGGCATATCTCAACGAATCAGGATTTAAGGGTGATATTACGGAACAAGGTGAGGAGCTTCTATTCACATTAGTTGGCGTGAGTGCGCATGGAGCCGAACCTCGAAATGGGAAAAATGCCGGAATACATATTGCGCAATTTTTACAAACACTAGACTTAGACGAATCTGGGAAGAGATATGTACAATCTGTAGCGGCATTTTATGAAAAGTCACGTGGAGAAGTATTTGGTATTGCTTATCAAGATGACGTTTCAGGAGATTTAACGATTAATGTCGGTGTAATGAATTATGAACAAAATAAAGGTGGACGCATTGGTTTGAATATGCGTTATCCGGTCACTTTTAAAATGGATGAAGGAAAAGAGAAAATACAAGCCGAGCTAGAAGAAAATGGTTTACGATTGGAGAACTTCAGTGACTCCAAGCCTGCTTACGTAGAAAAAGATGATCCACTTATCCAAACGTTGCAGAAAGTATATGAAGAACAAATCGGTGAAAAAGCAGAATTACTATCGATTGGTGGCGGAACATATGCACGAGCTTTAGAACACGGTGTTGCATTTGGCGCATTATTCCCTGGTCGAGAAGATGTGATGCATCAAAAAGATGAATATGCCATTGTCGATGATTTATTAAAGGCAACCGCATTATATGCACAGGCAATTTACGAATTGGCAAAATCAGATGACTAATTAGAACCTTTTATTTTTCATTTAATGGAAGAATGTTTAAAATATATAAAAAGGAGAGTGAGTAGTATGAAATATGTTGACACATGGGATTTGGAAACGATATTTCCTGGGGGGACAAACTCAAAAGCATTACAGAACAAATTGGAAGCTGTAAAAGAGGAGATTGTAGATTATCAGAAAGTGTTGCAAGAATGGGATTACAATAAAGATTCGTCTGTTGAAGCAATGCAGGATATATTGAACAGACAGGAAAAGATAGGTAAGAGTCTTGGGCAATCAGCTACATTCGTTCAAATGTGGCATGATGCCTATATGAATGATGAACATGCAAATGTTGTGATGGGGCAAGTGATGGACTTATTTAGTGAGATGCGAAAGCTATCGAATACATTCACAAAAAAACTTGTTGCGATTGCAGACCGTGACTGGAATGAATTCATGGAGACAGATGCTTTAAAAGAGGTTTCCTTTGTACTGAATGAAACACGGGAAGATGGAAAACGTCTTTTGTCTGAAGAAGAAGAGAAACTTATTGCCGAATTAAATAAAGATGGTTTATCAGCATGGAGCCGTTTATATGATACAACTGTTTCTATTATGACGATTCCATTTATAGATAAAGAAGGAAAGAAAACAGAATTATCTGTAGGGCAGGCGATGAATCGCATGTACGCAGATCCAGACCCAGAAGTGCGTAAGCAAATATTTGAAAACTGGGAAGCAGCATGGGAAAAATATGCCCCGATTTTTGCGGATACAATCAATCATTTAGATGGATATCGTATTACATTACAAAAAGCACATCAACGCAAAGACCACTTGGAAGAACCTTTGGAATATAATCGTATGTCTAAAGAAACGCTTGATGCGATGTGGTCAGCGGTTGCAAATAATAAACAACCTTTTATTGCATTTCTAAACCAAAAGGCAAAATTATTTGGCATGGAAAAACTAGGATGGCAAGATGTAGACGCACCTGTTGCTTTGGGTGATGTAAAGACGACAAGTTTAACATATGATGAAGCATGTGATTTTGTTATCGAAAATTTTGACTCATTTGGGCCAAAACTCTCAGGTTTTGCGAAACATGCGCTTGAAAATCGTTGGGTGGAAGCGGAAGATCGTCCAAATAAACGTCCTGGTGGCTATTGTACAAGTCTTCCGGAATTTGATGAATCACGTATTTTCATGACATTTACTGGCTCGTCAAGTGATACAAGTACATTAGCACATGAATTAGGCCATGCTTTTCATAGTCACGTGATGATGGATTTACCATATTTAAATCAAGGATATGCGATGAATGTTGCAGAGACAGCAAGTACATTTGCGGAAACTATTATTAGCAATGCTACGGTGGCAAATGCAAAAACAGATGCAGAAAAAGCGAGCCTGTTAAATACAAAGTTAGAAAACGCAACAGCAATGTTTTTAAATATTCATGCTCGCTTCTTATTCGAAGATGCATTCTATAAAGAGCGTGCAAAAGGGATTGTTTCTGAAAAAAGATTGAACGAATTAATGACTGAAGCACAGAAGGAAGCTTATGGGGATAGTTTATCTAGCTATCATCCACATTTCTGGTGTAGTAAATTACACTTCTTTATCGATAGTGTGCCATTTTATAACTTCCCATACACATTTGGATATTTATTTAGCTTAGGAATTTATGCGGAATACTTAAAACAACCAGCAGGTTTTGAAGATAAATATATTGCATTACTTCGTGATACTGGTTCCATGAAAGTGGAAGACCTTGCTAAAAAACATTTAAATGTTGATTTAACGAAGGAAGATTTCTGGAGAGCAGGTATTGAGCTTGTAGCCAGGGACGCAGAAGAATTTATTCATTTAACGAATGAAATGAAATAAGAAAAGATGTGCTTGTCAAATGTATTCTTTGTACATTGGACAAGCACTATTTATTTTTGTACGTCTAGTTCATGTCATCTGCTTTTGTACGATGGACTGTACCAAATGGATGTTCAGGAGGAGCATAAATAGAATATAATTTTAAACGTTTATTCCCAGTGTTTGTGATATTATGCCAAGTTCCAGCTGGTACCATAATGGCGTCATCCTCGGAAACATTTCTTCTAAAGTCTAGATTACTTTTTGACTTCCCCATTTGGACTATTCCGTGACCTTCTTCGAGCCGTAGAAATTGATCAACATCATGATGAACCTCTAATCCAATATCCTCGCCTGGAAGCAGGCTCATAAGTGTAACCTGTAAATGTCTCCCAGTCCATAGAGCAGTTCTGAATGTCTGATTTTGCTCAGCCGCGTCTTCAATATTTACAACAAATGGATTTCCCCCATAATCTTTTATGTTGATTTGTGGAGAGCGGAGACTTTTATGTGGCATCATAGTATGCTCTTGCACAGCATAATGCGGTTGGTATGACATAGGCCAGTATATATAATGCGGGTTTGCGTAAACATATGGTGTATAATACACTTTTTTCATTCCTTTCGATTTACTCACAATAGCCTATGCAAATCTTTGAAAAAAGTTATGCCAAAACTTTTAACATTTATTTTATAAAGTGATCAAGAATAGTTGGAATATATGATAAAATGATGATGAAAGAATAAACATCTGTGTGTGGAGGTAACGCTAATGTGGGAACAATGTCTGATTAAAACAGAGCGAGGCCGATTTGAATACTTTAAAAAAGGTACTGGAGATCCTTTATGCGTAACACATTTATATAGTGAATTTAATACGAATGGAAATATATTTGCCCTACCTTTTACGAAACACAACACGGTCTTTTTGGTGAATTTACGTGGTTGTGGTAAATCTGATAATACTAGTAATCCTCATGACTATAGTATGGATACAGCAGT
The DNA here is from genome assembly GCF_042432965.1 of Paracerasibacillus soli. Classification (NCBI taxonomy): domain Bacteria; kingdom Bacillati; phylum Bacillota; class Bacilli; order Caryophanales; family Bacillaceae; genus Paracerasibacillus; species Paracerasibacillus soli. Next base: position 53,923 of record NZ_JBHLWL010000036.1, read on the forward strand.
GAAAGACTTAGAAGCAATCCGAAAAGCACTTGGCTTTGAAAAGTGGGGATTTGCGGGTCATTCAACAGGGGGGATGCTTGCCTTAAAGTATGCTATTCTTGCAAAAGAAAGACTGACTAAAATTATTGCAGGTGGTTTATGTGCTTCGGCAGAATATATGCGTCATCCCAAAAGCATATATTGCAAAGAAAATCCTAATCACGCACGTGTACTAGAAATTATTCGTTTACTAGGTTTGAATGATACTCCTTTGGAAGAAAGAAGGGCATTAAATAAAGAATGGGCACTTATGTCAATTTATGATAAGAGTTTGTATAATGACATTGTGAGTCGAGCAAACAGTGGAAAAGTAGTGAGCGCTCGTCTTGATTATTTTTCATATACGGAGTTAATAGATTTTGACTTACGTCCGTTATTACCAAATGTGAATGTCCCCGCATTTATTTACTGTGGGCGTCATGATGCACAATGTCCATATGTATTTTCGAGGGAAGCAGCAATGCTCATGCCAAATGCAACGATGACGACATTTGAAGAGAGTAACCATAATCCTTTTGTTGAAGAAGAAAAGGAGTTTGAAAGATTTGTGGAATATATCGCTGCTAATTGAAAGATTAATAGTATGTACATGGGAAGGAAACTGTGAATAAGTATTAATGATATATATATATTTATTAGAAATTAGGAGATAACATGTCTGAATTAATCAATTATAAAATATGGACTGTCTGTATGGTGCGTAAAGAAGATAAAGTATTATTGCTTGATCGACAACATGATGATTTTAAAGGATTTATCCCACCGGGGGGAAAGGTAGAATTTCCTGAAAGTATCGTAGAAAGTGCAATAAGGGAAGTGAAGGAAGAGACTGGTTTACATGTTCAAAATCTCATCTATAAAGGACTCTATGAATATGTGAATCCAGTAGCAAAGGATCGATATATGATATTTAATTATATAACAGATGATTTTACGGGTGAATTATTGGCTGATTCTCCAGAAGGGAAGCCAGTTTGGGTACATATAAATGATGCTTACGATTTACCAATGCAAACATCGATACGTAGGAGGTTTCCTTTGTTTTTTGAAGATGGTACATTCGAAATTCATGTAAAGTGGGATCATGTTAACGATAGGGAAGAAAAAGTTACGATTAGGAAAACCTGAGTATGAAAATGCGAATGGAGGTCGGAATTGAGGAATCGGAGTGCAGTGGTACTTATTAAAAATAATCAAGTTTGTTTAATTAAAAGAGAAAGATATATGGCTTCAACTTATTTCGTTTTTCCAGGTGGTGGAATTAAAAAAGGGGAGACACCTAGGGAAGCTGCAAAAAGAGAGGCTTTTGAAGAATTAGGAGTGGCGGTTGAATTGCAGGAATGCTTAGGTATTTGTGAGTTCAACGGCATTCAATACTTTTACTTAGGGCATATAGTTGCTGGAACTTTTGGAACCGGTACAGGTGAAGAATATACGGATGAAAGTAGAAACCGTGGGACGTATTTGCCTATGTGGATAGATATGGATAAAATAACGGATTTGGATGTTAGACCAAAGGAAATGGTTATTAAATTACAAGCATTATTGGCTGATAGAGGGAAGGTCGAAAAATGAAGAAAAGGATATTGATTATAGGCATTATACTATTCATAGCCTTTATTATACTACCACCTATATTAGCTCCAATCGTACACGACAACCATTCACCAAAATCAGCATTACGTGAAGCTATTTATAAAAATGGACACCCTTATCAAAGTTTTTTTGCGTTGATTTTTAAAGGTGATGTGGATGAAACATATGGTCAAAGATATCATGTTTTTTGGTATGACTTTGATAGCCCAACAGGTGATACCGCAACAATTTGTTACACGAAAGAATTTGAAAAAGGAAAGTATGATGTTAGTTGTGGTACAGGACCTTGATGTGTTAATAAAAATGATAATAACTTGTAAATTCCCGTATAGATGTAGGAGTTAAAAAGAGGTAATAATAAGAATAGGATTCAATTAAGCAGGGGTGGTTAGATGTTAGGTTTACCAAAAGGTCAAGTATACTTAACCAAATGGACAGAAGAATGGGAAAAGGAATTTATAGATGAAAAAGGTAAAATAGAGAAATTACTTCAACCATACGCTGTGGCCATTCATCATATTGGGAGTACATCTGTAAAAGGTCTTTCCGCAAAACCAATTATTGATATTGCAATTGAATTGAACCAATTTAATGAAGGAGAACATTGTGTTATGCCACTTAAGGGGCTCGGGTATGCCTATAAAGGTACGAACATATTGCCAGACAGGCATTACTTCAGCAAAGGTGAGCCAAGAACCCATCAAATTCATATGTATGAAAGTGGAAATAAGTATTTATTGAAGCAATTGCACTTCAGAGATTACTTAAGATTAAATCGTCAGGCAAAAATTGAATATGAACAATTGAAGCAAAGGTTAGCAAAGACATATGCGAATGATAAACATCAGTACGCAGCGGAGAAAACAAACTTTATAACATCTTTGTTAAAAGAAATTCAAAACCTCTAGTAATTAATTATAATGAAATAAGATATTTTTTGGAAATACTAAAAGCCAACATTTATTATATAAAGCAACTGTAAGGAACATAAGCGGTCTTTACAAGGGCAATTTTTTCTTTTATGATAGAAGTGTCAGTAAATATTGGTCGGAAGGGTGAATGCAACAAAATGGATAACTAATCCTATTTTATAAACCTAAATTGAAGACGTGTAGTTAAAAACCAAACAAATAGTGTACAGGGCTTTATACGAAGCCTTCATTTTGGTGTCTTCAATGATCGTGGCAGAATAGGATTAGATATGAATAGTTGAACCGCTGGGGATTCTCCCTATTTTTTGGTATCTATTTTTGTCTCCTATTCTAAAGGGAATAGGGGCTTTTTTTGTCCCTATACAAATGATAAAAATGGAGCTGATATTATGATGTTATTAGAAGGACAAAATATGAAGCATTATGTAAAGGACCGTTTAATACTGGATATTCATCATTTGCAAATTCAACAACATGATCGGATTGGTCTGGTTGGACGTAATGGAAGTGGTAAAACAACATTGCTAAATATACTTGCTTCTAACATACAACCTGACCAAGGGGGAGTTACACGTTATACAACAAGTGCATTTATACCACAAATTAAAAGAATGGATACGGAGAAAAGTGGGGGAGAGGTGACACAAAAGTATTTGAATGAAGCAATTGTAAAATCACCTGGATTACTTTTAGCTGATGAACCGACAACAAATTTGGATACAGAGCGCGTGGAATGGTTGGAAAAGCAATTAACATATTGGCATGGTGCATTTGTCATTGTATCTCATGATCGCGCCTTTTTAGACGCATTATGTACGAAAATATGGGAATTGAATGAAGGACAACTTAAAGAATATAAGGGGAATTATAGTAATTACAAAATGCAAAAAGAACTTGAAATGGAACAGCATAAACAGGCCTATGAAACATATATAGAAAAGAAAAAGCAATTAGAAGAAGCGCTACAATTAAGAGAGGAAAAGGCGGCTAGAGCTACAAAAAAGCCAAAGAAAGTATCCAAATCCGAGGCAAAAATTACTGGTGCAAAGCCATATTTTGCAAAGAAACAAAAGAAACTTCAAAAGAACGCAAAAGCGATAGAACGAAGAATAGATAAGCTTGAAAAAGTTGAACCAGTGAAAGAACTAGCATCGTTGAAAATGAATATACCTCATGTGGATACGATAGGAAATCGAATAATGATTCGTGTTGAGGACCTCATAGGGAAAGTTGCCCATCGGTTACTGTGGGAAAATATAAGTTTTTATATACGTGGTGGAGATAAACTTGCGATTATCGGTCCTAATGGGTGTGGAAAAACAACACTTGTGAAGAAGATTATCAATGGAGAATTGGGGATTACAATTTCGCCATCTGTAAAAATTGGTTATTTTAGTCAAAACCTTCATATTTTAGACACGGATAAATCTATAATAGAAAATGTCCAAATGTCATCTAAACAAGATGAGACACTTATTCGTACAGTACTAGCTAGGTTACACTTTTTTCGTGATGATGTATATAAAGATGTTAAAGTTTTAAGTGGTGGCGAAAGGGTTAAAGTTGCATTAGCAAAAGTATTTTTGAGCGATATTAATATGTTAATTTTGGATGAACCAACTAACTTTCTCGATATTGATGCGGCTTATGCATTGGAGTCCCTTTTAAATGAGTATGCGGGAACTGTTATTTTTGTTTCCCATGATCGTAGATTTATCGAAAATATTGCCACGCGAATCTTATACTTTCGTGAGAAACAAATAAAATTGTTCGAAGGCACTTATAAGCAATATATACAACATCTTTCACAAGAAAAGAAAAATACTGTGGAAGACGAATTGTTAATATTGGAAACAAAAATATCGGAAGTTTTGGGCCGTTTAAGTATTGAACCAACCGAAGAATTGGAAGCGGAATTTCAACGTTTATTGAAGGAAAAGTCCAAACTAATATAAATGGATTATCAAGTTGCTGTTTCGAGTCCGAATAAGTACAATAATTTAGGGTGTGGGGAATGGAAAAGAATAGAACAATGTATCATCTTGTCTTATACTTAAGTAGAAAATAATGCTAATTTTAAAATCTTAACGGCAACATTGGGAGGACCTAAATTGTATAAATTAATCGCAATAGATATTGATGGTACATTACTTAATGATCAGAAGCAAATTACGCAAGAAGTAAAAGATGCGATACAGGCTGCGAAAAAAAAGGGAGTAAAAATTGTCATTTGTACTGGAAGACCTATCGTTGGTGTCCATGATATTTTAGAACAACTACAGCTACGTGATAAAAATGATTATGTCATTACGTTTAATGGTGCACTCGTACAACACACGTATTCAAATGAAGTTATTTCTAAGATTGCACTAACATCTAATGATCTGCAAGACTTGTATGAGTTGAGTATGGAGCTAGACGTTCCGATGCATTTCTTTGACTCAGAAAACTTATATACACCAAATAAAGATATTAATAAATATACGGTATATGAAGCGAGTGCTAATGATATCCCGTTGAAATACCGCATGCTGAATGAAGTGTCAGATTATATACAAATTCCTAAAGTAATGTTTATTGATGAGCCTGAACGGCTTGATAAAGTAATAATAGAGATACCAGATTCATGGAAAGAAAAGTATACATTTGTAAAGAGTGCACCATTTTTTTTAGAAATTCTTCATCCGAGTGTTAGTAAAGGAAATGCTGTGAAGCAATTAGCGGAGAAGTTTTCAATAAAAAGAGAAGAGGTTATTTGCATTGGAGACGGTGAAAATGACTTAAGTATGATTGAATATGCAGGTTGTGGTGTTGCGATGGCGAATGCAGAACCAATCGTTAAGGAAGCAGCTACGTTACAAACTTTATCTAATAATGAAAATGGAGTAGCCGTTGCAATCGAAAAGCTAATTTTGAATGAACAAGTACATGGTTAAATAAGAATTGACATAAACTAGAATAAAGGAGGCTACACATGATGTCACATGGTAGTAATCATACTAGTTATGTTGATATTGCTGCATTACAGAAAAAGGCAAGGGAATCCGGTTTAACTTATAATGAGGCAATTGCATATATCGCCCAAACTACTGGGGGACGAGGTACAAATATATATAGCGATACGGATATAGATGCAGTAAAAAGGAAAAATGAAGGTTATAATAACCAATCATGAAAAGCGAGGGCGACCTCGCTTTTTTGATGTCATTTTATTGTAGTATGAACACAGACCTCAAAGCGTGTGCAATCTTCACGTAGTAAGTCGGTATTTTTCTAAATTAATCTGTAAACTGGACTAAACTACCTATTGCTGGAATTGCCTTTAAAATTCAAATTCCTTAGTGTTATCCTAGTCAAAATTCAATTTCCAAATTTTTTATAGACCATTTTTTTAGATTTACCATTATAATGGAAAAGAAAAAAGGGAGGAAAATGATGGACGACTTATTTTTATTATTATTTATTATTTCAAGTATTGGAATCATTTTAGGAGTTATTTTTCCAAAACGTTTTGTTTTCTGGAGTAAAAATAAAACAAGGAAAAAAGCATTTAAAGGTTATTTAGCACTTTTAATTGTGTTTTTTATTGGATTTGGTATAACGACACCAAATGAGCAGGACAGTTCAACAAAGCCAGATACCGAGGAAACTTCATCTACGGTTAAAAATGTGGAACATCAAGAAGGAAAGACCGAACAAAAAGAAAAGCAAAATCATCACGACAATGAAGATAATATAGAGAAGCAAACAGTAACAAAAGCAGACATAGAAAAAGTAGAAAGTACACGTTCACCTAAAGCTCCAGTAGCAAAGAAGATTGAAAAGGAAAAACCGAAAAAGAAGCAAGTAATTAGTAACGGAAAACGTGTCCCTGTTACATTAGTGAGAACAGTTGATGGTGATACAATTAAGGTCCGATATAAAGGGAAGGAAGAGAATGTTCGATATTTATTAATTGATACTCCTGAATCTAAAAAGCCTGGAACATGTGTACAATCATTTGCAAATGAAGCATCAGAGCGAAATAAACAACTTGTAAATAGTGGAGAATTAACGCTTGAATTCGAAAAAAGTGAGCGGGATAAATATGGTAGGTTATTAGCTTATGTATTTGTAGATGGGAAGTCAGTTCAAGAAATACTACTTAAAGAAGGGTACGCACGCGTGGCATATATTTATGAACCGCCTTATAAATATTTAAGCGCGTATCAAAAGGCTGAAAATGTGGCTAAAGATAGTAAAAGAAAAGTATGGTCACAGGTAGGCTTTGCAACAGAGCGTGGATTTAATGGTTGTGCGGATAGGTCAAGTTCTGCCGCAAAATCAAATACATCTAAAAGTAGTAGTACGACAAAACCGGCAAAACAATCTACACAGAAATCAACAACGACAAGTCAAAGCGCTAAAGTAGAGATATTTAAAAATTGCACAGAACTACGCAAAAAATATCCAAATGGGGTTCCAAAAGGCCATCCTGCTTATCAACCGAAAATGGATCGAGATAAAGATAACTTTGCTTGCGAGGCATAAATAAAATATTTGGGGTCAGACCCCAGGAATACTTTCTACTAAATCATTAATCGCAAAGGCAATGTCATTTTCCTTTAATTTAATTTCTAAATCCATAGGTAAAGTCAATTGTTTCATGTTATAATACGACATAAGGATACCTCCTGAAAATTATTGTGTGGTTACTTTAATTTTATCAGATGGTATCCTTTTTGTTTACTATAATGTCAGAAAACCTCACACAAAAATAAGGCTGGTCCTTACCATTAAAAACGTTGGTAAGGACCAGCCTTATTTAAATTTACTGGGGTTTTGTCCCAGCCTCCAATGATGAAAAAGAAATGAATATAAAAAAACTATCTGCGGATGTTGTTTCTGAAATCAAAAATAAACTTCATTCATTTGAAAACCACAGCATTCACCAATAAAGTAAGCTCGACTTTTCTTGGGGGGCCCTTCCCCTAATGTTAAGCTGCATCATTTATTTTTACTACATTGTTGTATTTCTAAATAAAAAATCGAATAGCTTATCGATTTATAGACAAACCATTCGACACTTTTGTTCTTATAATCTTCTTAGTAAATTCGTCGTTTTTTATTTTGTATGTTTACGGTGTCAATGTATTAATCCCCATTATTTCACCTTAATCCTGTCATAATCTTACTAAAAAAATAATCTAATATAGGCGGATTGTATCACTTAATTCCTTATTATTCTTTGTTTCCCATGTTATGGTTATGCTACTTTCTTTCAATAGATCTTGAACTTTCGACAATGATAATTTATTGGTATGCCCCAGTACCTCACTTCCGTGTTCCATTGTCTCAATTCTTTCAAATTCTATATTGTCTAAATGTTTTTCAATAACAGTAGTTATAGGCTCCTTAAACTGAAAATCAATACTATAATTTCTGATTTTCTCAACTGGATACTTATTAATAAATGTCAAGTTTATCAACCAATTGGATGAACTGCCTTCTTCTTTTATCAATTCATATTTAATTTCCCAATACTCTCCTTCGACACTATTTTCCCAACTGGTCTCCTTTTTGTAACCAAGACAACCAGCATTCAGAACTAAAATTACCAATAATACCACTAAAGATAATTTGTTTTTCATAAAAAACCTCCAATCAAATTTTTTTGTAGAAAAAGCAGGAATTTTAAATTTACTGTCGAATATTAATAAAATTGTACTAAAAAAACATTGAAAAGGGGAAAACAATAATGAAGAAAGTTTACTATGCATTAACAGTACTACTAACATCTTTTATTTTAACACCTGAATTAGCGTTGGCCAAGTCTGACAATCTAGAGGATTCAAACCCGTCAGTAAATTCTGAGGGTGAATTTACCACCCAGATAAGCATCTCCAAAGATGAACTAGAGCAAATGAGGAAGTATTCAAAGAATGATAAGGTAGAGATAATATTAAACAAAGAGAATACCAGATTAAGGGATTTTGAAAATGCCTTTCAACGATTTAATAGACTAAATGAAAACAATATATATCCGAACGGATTTGATTATAAAAATGATACTTATGATGTGGATATTTCTGAAAGCGAAGAAGCTAAAGAGAAAAATTTTAAGTTAGTTGGTATAGAAATCACTGACAAGTATATTACAAGTGATGGGAAAGTATTAACTAACGAGGATGTAGAAATGGCTCAAAAAAAAGGTGAAGTCATTGAACTGATAGATCCGGAGCAAGAAGGACTTGGGGAAAATCCTACTCTCGATGATTTACGGAATTATGAGGAAAAGGAAAAGAATAAAATGATGGTCACTAGTTCAGGGCGTAAATATCTTAAATCCCCGGCACAAGCGTATAAATATGTTACATCCCAACTTTACGTTTATGAATATGTTAGTGGCAAGAACAAAAGAAATTACTTTGAAGCTAAATGGAACTTTAAAACCAGTGGACCCGGGAAAGTAGACAACAGTGTTACAAACTCACCAGCGGCTTTATTAGAAAAAAATGACATTGCAGTACTTGCTTGGGCTTATGGACCATCATCAAGGAATAGATCTATAACACTTCGATACTATAGGGGTAATTCAAATAAATATTTATCGGGATCTAGCGTGAAAGAGCATCCTAGTGCTGATGCAAAATCCGCCGCTTATATATTTAGTGAGGTTCATAAATTCAATAAACAGAGTTATTTCCTCAACCGAATTACTTTAACAGCTGAGTCAGGCTCGTGGACTCCAAGTAAATTTGGAGAGGATGGTTCAGTTAGAGCACAATATGCTAACGGAGGAAAATCTACCAAAGTTAATGGATTTAGTGTTAGTTCTACTCGTTCGGTTTCTATAAGTTGGTCAACTGTAAAGAATTATGCGTTTACTAACGTCTATACAACAGTTCCTAGATAAATCCACAAATAGATAATCAGTTAATAAATTTGGTTAATAACCGTTATTAGAAGACCTCAGAACGTGAGGTCTTTTCTATACATTTCTAATCGTAATAAATTATCCTTGGTTAATTTTCAATATGTTAAAATACTTGGCAATACCCCTCGTATATTATATTTAGGCATTATTTTTCCGCCTATTGTTTCTCACTGTTTCTAAAAATTATTACATCTGTTAGACCGTTACTTTTCACTACAGGCGAGCGCTTTCCGCGGGCATGGATTGAGCCTTTGACGCACAGGACGTGCTAGTGCAGGTGTTGCGACAGGACGTCGCGAACTTAACCTGCCTCGGAAGAAAACCATTTCCTGTGGGGTCTCAAGACTCATGCTTTTCCCGCAGGAGTCGCCGCCTTTTGTTCCAAGTAACTAAATAAGTGCAATCATTTTTATAAATGATTGCGTACCTATCTGAATAATATGCCAAACACCTTGGACGTTCCTTGATATTCCTAGATAATGGTCTTAGGATCATTTGGGATAATTCTTTCAACCCCTTGCAGGCATAACCGCATGAGAAAGACTGTTTCCCTGTGTGCGTTTTGACCTTCATACACGCAGGCTGTACACCTTGATGTTCGAACTTGGATGTTAGTAGCTCCAAGGCGGCTTTCGATACAAAGATAGTACTATAGACGAGGCTACTGATTAACTATCACACTAGTGATAGCTCAGATCGTCCAAGAGCTAAGTTCCAATGATTCTCTAAATCGAAAGGAGTGTTAATCCCATGAAATTATTTGTTGGTTTAGATGTTAGTTCTATTGATATCAAGGTTTGTTTTTTAAATGGTGAAGGAGATAAATTAAGTTCCTTCAAAGTAGTAGATAATGACTTGCCTGGTGCTACTCAGTTGAGAGACGAAATCCTACATGCCGTTCAAGGAAAATCTGTCAGTGAATTACGCATCGGTCTTGAATCAACTAGTGTGTATAGTTTTCATCCGTCCATGTTTTTACACAATGATAAGTTCATTCAAGCACTTAACGGATGATATAAATCGTTCAATCGAACTAGTTTCGGAAAATGGTAGGATTGACGTTCAAGTCCAACAAATGCCTACAAATGTAACTTTTGATGTTTGGACAGATAATGGAAAAATAGACATTTTAGGTAAATTTCATAAAAATACGATAATAGGTAATGGAGAAAATGAAGTGAAATTAATCACGAGTAATGGAAAGATAACCGTTGGAAAAATAAATTAAAGTCGATTATAATTTCGCTTTTTCTTACCTTGATGCGCATGGAACGATAAAAACACCTTTGCATGTAAGTGCTATTGTTAGTTACGCATTCAAAGGTGTTTTATATCGTCTCAAAGATTGGGGCTAACCCAAAGTTCAAAAATTAATATTTCCTCTACAACGTTTTATTTTATGGTTGGGCTCACGGTAATTTTCACATTTCCTTTTAATGCCTTCGAAATCATACAAGTTTGTTCTGCTTTATAAATAAGTTTTTCTAGTAAACGGTAGTCTTTTTCATGAGTATTTTTTTGTAGCATGACAGTCGGTCTATGCATTATTTTTTCATAAGTAAATATACCGTTTGTTACATCAACGATTCCCTCTGATTCTAAACTCATTTCTAAGAGTGGAAGTGAGGCTCTTTCTATCATTGCTGCCAAAGTAATGAGATAACAAGTTGCCGCAGCTCCTAGTAACATCTCATCAGGGTTTGTACCTATTCCAGGCCCGTCCATTTCAGGTGGAATTGAAATTGCTGTTTTTAAATTTCCCGCCTCAATGTATCCCTCACTATTTCTTCCGCCCGGCCATGTTGCTGTTAGGTGAAAAGTATGTTGTGCCATAAAAATTCCCCCATATTTATATTTTAAAAGATATATGTAATATGAATTAGTTCTATTGATACCCACGTTTTTTCAATAAGTCTAGTAAGATATCCGGTCTGTCGGTAATAATGCCATCAGCTCCTAGGTCTAACAATTGTTCCATTATATTTCTATCATTAATCGTCCAATAATGTACATCTATCCCTTGCTTGTTTGCAGCACGGATTAATTTTTTGTCCATCAGATTGATAGGACCTTCTTGAATTGGAATTTCTATCGCATCTACATTTTTACGATAGAGTCCATTTAATCGTAATTTGTGGAGTAAGACAAATTTCGTGACTTCTTGTCTACCACCGGCAACGACTGCTTTTCCACCTGAAACATCTTGCACCATTTCTATAATATCTTGGTCAAAGGAAACAATTAATACGTTATTTTCTAGGTTATATTTTTGCATTGTTTTCCAAAGTTTTTCCGCAATTGGCCGATATTGTTCAGGGTCATTCGTATCCTTAATTTCAATATTCCACTTCATGTTAGGGATGGCTTGAAATATTTCTTCCAATGTTGGGATTTTTACACCCTTATCTTTGAAACTATATTTCCCATTTATATCTTGAAAATGAGCTGCCGCATCGAGTGATTTTATTTCTTGTAGTGTCAGATTGTTTACACGACCTGTTCCATCTGTTGTTCGATCTACTGTTGGATCATGAATAGCTACTAAATGGCCATCCTTTGTTATATGCAAATCAAATTCAATGACATCAACGCCAAGATTAGCCGCATTTTGAAAAGCTTCTAATGTACTTGATGGTGCTAAGTCTAAGCCACCTTGATGTGCCATGACAAGTGGTCGATCATTTTCAAAAAAGGGATGTTTTGTTTGTTCTTTAATTGGTAAAAGATAAATCGTTACCCAGATTAAAAGAATAATGCTCATTCCGTAAAATAAAAATCTCCATCTAAATTTCTTTTTAGTTATTTGCGTTTCTGTACTAATAAGAAAACCCCTTTCTTTATTGTTTTATACACTCATTCTACTAAATAATCCCCATAAGAAAGAAGGATTTTGAATTTAGATAGCGAAATAGTAATGTATATCAGAAAAACATTGCAAAGGAATTGCTTTTTAGCGTAATTCCCATTCGGAAATTAATGAGTTATTGATTATAAAATAGGAGAAGCAGTATTTTGACTCATGATTATATGTTGTAAATTTACGGAAAATAATATAAAAATTGTTTTTTTGAATTATATGTTACGTTATGGGTGTTGTAGTTAATAAATTAACAAGAGGGCTATATTAAGCCCTCTGTTCTTTATACAGGGGGAGCAAATGATTGAATTAATGAATATTCATAAAGCGTTTCATGGCAAAGAGGTATTTCGAAATTTCAATTTAAAAGTGGAAGATGGTGAGTTTATTGGTATTGTTGGAAAAAGTGGACAGGGTAAAACTACGCTTTTAAATATCATAGGAACATTAGAAGAAGCAGATTCGGGAACTGTAAGGGTAAAGGGAAAGGAAATAAATAACAGAAAAGTAAAACAAGGGCTGTTGAGAAATGAGTTAGGATTTATTTTTCAAAACTACGCTTTAATAGATAACTTATCTGTAACTGAAAACTTAAACATTGCGCTTAAACATAAAAAGATGAATAAAAAACAAAAGCATGATGCCATATCTTTAGCATTAAAAGAAGTAGGTTTGGCTGGTTATGAAATGAAAAAGGTATTTACTTTAAGTGGTGGAGAACAACAACGGATAGCAATTGCTAGATTGTTACTTAAAAATCCTACCTTGATTTTAGCAGATGAGCCAACAGGGTCACTGGATGAAGAAAATAGAAACGTTATAGTAAAGTTATTTCAAAAGCTACATGAGCAAGGTAAAACAATCGTTATGGTTACACATGATAAAGACTTAGTTAAGTTTTTCTCGAGAACAATACAATTATAGTGAGGAATAGGTAATGAAAAGATTAATCTTTTTTCTGCTTACAGCCACCTTTGTTATTATAAGTTTTCTGTCAATTAAGCAATTTGAATATATACAGTTTCAAAATTTTAACTATGATGCTGTAAGTGATGAATGGAATGTCATGGTTGAGGATGGGGATCCAAATAAAAGTAAACATGAAAACTTTGAATTACTTATACATGCAGCAATGGAAACAAGCGTAAACTTGCAACGGATATCTTATGAACGAGATATTAAAAATAATAAAGATAAAATAGTTTATTATGTAGCTTTTAGTAACGCTAATCAATACTTTGAAAAGATAAAATTAAAGTCCGGGGAATTTTTGGATAATAATAGTACTGCTAACGACTTTTTATCCACTGTACAGACTGATGATACAAATCAAGTAGGTAAACTGGAGATTTTCCACAGTTTTGAACCAATTGAAATTCGTCCTATGATTGCAGCGGCGAAAACAAAGGATATAAAAGGAAACTATACGTTAAATGGTCAAGATAACGCAAAGAAATTTATGGATAAGGCAATAGAAAGTGGATTAATTGTACAAATTTCAAAGGAACATGGAGAAAGTGCTATAACAGAATATCCGTATCAAAATATGATATCTAAGACGATTATAATACTATGTTTATTTTTGTCCCTTGCAATTTTATACGATGTAATGAACAACTATAAAGAAATTGCAGTACGGTATATGTTTGGATATAGTTTTATACAAATCGGATTTTATTTATTTAGGAAATACATAAGGATATTTTTGATGGCTTTCATTTTTTCATTTTTGGGGTTGTTGTTATATTTGTATTTTTATAACCAATACCAACAAATTCTGTTATTCCTCGACCATTGGTTCGGGAACTTGATTCCGACAATTTATATTTTCCTATTCATTTTTGCAATTACGTGGTTAAGTGCTAAAAGTATTGACATACCTCAAATGATTAAAAATAAGAAACCTATGAAATTGCTATTTTACCTTAATATTATCGTTCGCTTTATAATAGCAATTTTTCTTATTTTAGGTTTACTTCAAGGAATAGGAAATTTTATCGGGTTAAAAGGAACTTTCGATAAGCAAGATAAATGGTCCACACTGAAGGATTATGCTTACTTAGGCGTTAAGGGAACGTTAGGACAGGAGAAGTTTTTAAATCTCCAACATGATAAAGAAATGAAGAAGCAGGTTCAACTCATGTATAAAGACCTGGAGTCCATGGGTTCGATTTATATAAATCCTTCCAACTATTATTTAAATGACTCCTCTGATATCCAATTAGATCCTAACCCGTGGGGAATGGGAGGTAGAAAAGTTGAAATTAATAAAAACTATGTAGCTATTAATCCTATTTTTGATATTCACAATAAACAGGTTAAAATTCCAGAACCTAAAGAGAATGAAATAATTGTACTAGTGCCAGACAAATTAAAGGGTAATGAAGAAGACATTAAAATATCATTAACAAAAGATTATGAAGGGGCTTTTCAAACTGATGGGACAGAACCAATTCATATCTCTATCATATATGTAAAAGATGAACAAAGCTATTTCACGTACTCTACTAATATGGCGCAAGATAATAATTACGAAATTGAGGACCCAATCGCTGTAATTGTTAATGATATGTTCGATCCGACTATTCTGGCAAATAGTATATCGATGGGGTTTGGTTATTATATTAAGATGGATAAAGGTGATCGATTTTATTCAATAAACAAAACAATAAAAAGACATGGCTTAAGTGATGTTTGGGAACCCACCTCTATTGCGTACTCTAATGTTGAATTAAAGATAGCCAATGAGTTGGAAGAACTTCAAATCGCTGTTATTTATTGTGGCTTATCCATCATTTTAATAGTGATACTATTATTTTTTACTACAGTGTATTATTTAGAAATCAATAAACAGTCACTAGCAATTCAATGGATATTCGGTTACAACTTTTTTGAAAAACATAGCCTCGTTTATCTTTCAATTTTGGTATTCTGGAATGTAGCTTTTACAACTAGCTATGTGATAGCCGATAATAGTTCATTGCTTATAAAGATTGTCGTTGGATTAACAGCGATGGATATTGTATTAACTAGTATTTTGATTATGAGTAAGGAATACACTGTTACGAAAAATGTATTGTTAGAAAAGTAACAAACAGGAGGTAATTCAATTTTGAATAAAAACAAAATAAGAATAGGTGTACTTATCGTCATATTTCTTTTATCTATCGGTACATTTTTTATCTACCAGAATAAACAAGGGCATAACCAAAATAATGCTAGTAATGATAAGAGCAAGTTGGATATACAGTCTCTACAAAAGGATACATTTAGTAAAAAAATGCCGCCTATAAAAGAAAACAAGTTTTATATAATCTATATAAAACGTAAGAATGGATCAGGATCATCCTTTGTGCCAGAGAAACTCAATCCTGATTTCAAGAATGACTCCGAATATAATGTGAGCATTTCATTTGATGATGATGGAAATATCATAAATGATGATAAGATTATTCAAATTGATAATTTTGTTATATCAAGCCAAAACAAGGAAAAAATAAGGGAGATTGCAGGTGAAAGAAACTACGTTGCAGCTTTAAAGGAAATAGAAGAGCGCATACAAGAAATAAAAGAAAGTTCAAACTAAGTCTATTCCAATCTCGTATTGGAAATAGTTGATAGTTTACTTGCAGAATGATGATGAAAGAATTTCATAAACTTTAACTTAGGTTGGAGAGGCTGTTCGTTCAACCAATCCAATCTAAGCAATGAAGTTAAAGAGTTTACATCAAGGGGAGGGAGACTCTAGTTCTTTACGATTATCTGAATTTTTGCCATCAGTTCTCATTTATATTTTCCAACCGTTAAAGCGTTAATCACCTGACATGCCAAGTAATGCAATCCCAACCATTACAATAGCAATTACAATATATTGTTGTTTTTGTAACTTCTCTTTCAAGAAAATACGTGAGAGTAGGACTGAGAATATGCTATAAGAAGCAATCAGTGGCGCGGTAATGATTGCATTTTTAGACATCGCAAATACGTAGAAAAATTGTCCAGTTGTTTCAAGTATTGCTGCAAGCCCTTTATCACGTTCTTTAAATAATTTAAAATCTACCTTTTTATAAAATTTTAAATAGAAGTATGAAAGAAGACCACAAATAAGGAATGTATATTCATAAGCGATTAATGCAGCATCTTCACTAATGAGAGAAAGTTCATCTAAATATACCCCATCAGCAAAGGTTCCGAGGCCATCTATCACTGCATAAAGAATAGGGAAGGTAAGTGCCATAAAACTAATTTGATATTTTTTATCAATTATCTCATTCGTTAGTTGACGCGCTTTTTCTTCTGCTTGTTTTTCATAAAAGCCTATTCCAATTACTCCAATAGTAACAGCTAAAATACCAGCAACTTCTGTAAATGTTAATTGATGTGTAAAGAAGATGAAAAGTAAGATTGCTGTAACTGCACCAGATGAATTTTGTACAGGCGAGGCAATAGATAATTCCATATATCGTAATCCAATGTAACCAATCGTCATTGATAAAATATATAGAGCGGAGACCGGTAAATAAAGCAACATGTCACTAGGATGGAATGTCAAACCTTTTAGTAGCATATAGGCCGTTGCGTGAATTCCCATTACAAATCCTACTATCGTAACTATCTTTAAGTGACTTTGTGAATCATCGCTGTCTGATCCTTTTTTATAAAATAAATCGGCTGCTCCCCAAGCGAGTGCTGTTATAAGTGCAAACAAAAACCACATAATTGGTAACTCCTGTTATTAGATTTGATATTTCTATCAGTAGATGAAGTGAAAAAAACAATATAATTATACAACAAGTATTGTGGTGAGAAAAGAATTATTTTTAAGTTTGTGAAACGCTTCACAAACTTGTCGTATTTACGATGAAATGACAGCGTTACCAACTGCTAAGCTTAAGATAGAAAAATAAGAAAGGGGGATCATGTACATATAAAAGCTTACTGGTCTCATGAAAAAAAGTGCATTGGCAAATACATTTTTAATGAAATGAGGAGGCGTTGTTAATGGGTATTGTAAAAGAGAAAATGACAGAGGAAAAAGTAGCTAAATATATCGATCAGCTTGTTAAAAATGCAAGCCTTGCTTTGAAACAAATGAAAGAACTTCGCCAAGAGGAAATTGACCATATTGTAAAAGATATGGCTTTAGCTGGGCTTGATCAAGATATGGCCTTGGCGAAATTAGCGATAAATGAAACAAAACGTGGTGTTTACGAAGATAAGATTATAAAAAATATTTTTTCAACAGAATATGTATACCACAATATTAAGTATGATAAAACAGTAGGAGTTATAGGAGAAAATCCGCATGAGGGCATAGTAGAAATTGCGGAACCAATAGGTGTCATTGCAGGAGTTACACCTGTCACAAACCCGACATCGACGACGATGTTCAAAATTCTAATCTCCATTAAAACTGGAAATCCAATTATATTTGCTTTTCATCCATCTGCACAAAAGTCTAGCTCGGAAGCTGCACGTATATTATATGAGGCAGCAAGAAAAGCAGGAGCACCTGAGCATTGTATCCAATGGATTGAAACCCCTTCAGTTTTTGCAACGCAAACATTAATGAAACATGACGGTGTATCACTAATTCTTGCAACTGGTGGTGCTGGAATGGTGAAATCTGCCTATAGTTCTGGTAAACCCGCATTAGGGGTAGGACCGGGAAATGTCCCTTGTTATATAGAAAAAACAGCTAATGTGAAACGTGCGGTTAATGATTTAATTTTATCTAAGACTTTTGATAATGGTATGATTTGCGCATCAGAACAAGCGGTAATCATTGATAATGAGATTTACGAATCCGTGAAACAAGAAATGATCACGCATAATTGCTATTTCTTGAATAAAGAGGAAAAAATTCAAGTGGAAAAGTTAGTTATTGATGAAAAAGCTTGTGCAGTAAATCCAGCAATTGTAGGATTAAGTGCAACAAAGATTGCGGAAATGGCAGGAATTCAGGTTCCTATTGATACAAAAATTTTGCTAGCAGAGTTGACTGGAGTTGGGCCAAATCATCCACTATCTCGTGAAAAATTAAGTCCAATACTTGCGTGTTACAGAGCAAAAAATACGGAGGAGGGCTTAATGCGGGCGGAAGAAATGTTAGAGTTTGGTGGCCTTGGTCATTCGGCTGTTATTCATTCAGAAGATGAAAAGGTAATCGAACAATTTGGTCACCGTATGAAGGCGGGTCGTTTAATTGTAAATGCTCCTTCATCCCAAGGTGCCATCGGTGATATTTACAATGCGTATTTACCATCGCTCACATTAGGTTGTGGTTCTTATGGCGGTAATTCTGTTTCGACAAATGTAGGAACGGTTCACCTCATTAATGTTAAAAAAATGGCGAAGAGAAATGTAAACATGCAATGGTTTAAAGTCCCACCGAAAATATACTTTGAAAAAAATGCTGTCCAATATTTGGCTAAAATGCCGAATATCACGAAGGCGTTTATCGTTACAGATCCGATGATGATGGACCTAGGTTATGTTGATAAGGTACTTTATTATTTAAGAAAACGTCCTGATTATGTACATTGCAAAATTTTCTCTGATGTAGAAGCTGATCCATCATTTGAAACGGTAAAACGTGGTGCAACTGAAATGATGGAATTTGACCCAGATGTTATTATCGCCATAGGTGGGGGATCACCAATGGATGCGGCAAAAGGAATGTGGTTATTTTATGAACATCCAGAAACTGACTTTGATGGATTAAAACAAAAGTTTTTAGATATTCGTAAAAGAATTTATAAATATCCAAACCTTGGACATAAAGCACAATTTGTTGCAATCCCAACTACATCTGGAACAGGTTCCGAAGTAACTTCATTTACTGTGATTACAGATCATGATACGAACACAAAATACCCGTTAGCAGATTACGAATTAACGCCTGATGTTGCGATTATTGATCCACAGTTTGTCATGAGTGTACCAAAAACTGTTACGGCTGATACTGGAATGGACGTATTAACACATGCAATCGAATCTTATGTCTCGAATATGGCAAATGACTACACAGATGGCTTAGCAATTCATGCAATAAAGCTTGTATTTCAATATTTACCGATAGCATATCGTAATGGAAATGATGCGGTAGCAAGGGAAAAGATGCATAATGCATCGACAATAGCTGGTATGGCGTTTGCAAATGCTTTTCTAGGAATTAACCATAGTCTCGCTCATAAATTAGGTGCAACATATCATATTGCACACGGGCGGGCAAATGCAATCTTGTTGCCACATGTTATCCGTTATAATGCAACGAAACCGAAAAAGTTTGTTTCCTTTCCTAAATATGAACATTTTATTGCGGATAAACGTTATGCTGAAATAGCAAGTGAACTCGGTCTTCCAGCGCGTACAGTTGAAGAAGGAGTGGAAAGTCTTGTTCAGGCGATTATCGATTTGGCGAAAAAGCTAGATATTCCAATGAGTATAAAAGCTTGTGGTGTTCGTGAAAGGGATTTTGAAAATAAAGTAGAAAAACTTGCCGACCTTGCATTTGAGGATCAATGTACGACAGCAAATCCAAAGTTGCCGCTAGTTACAGAGCTAGCGGAGATTTATCGACAGGCATATCAAGGTATATAGGATAAAAAGTGGCTGAGTCATGGGGAACAATCTTTATTCGGCAAGTAATTGGTTTAATAAAATATAGTTAGCGAAGAGGGGGGATGGCCTTTTGGGTTATCCCCCTCACTTTCTACTTCAATCTCAATATAAATAAATCTATTAAAGATATGAACATAACCTAATAAGAAATAATGGTATGTTTACGCTTTTTCATATGAATGAAAACTTGCTTCTATTTTAGCGCGACCTTCTATAATATGAGGGTGGAATTGAATCGTTGCCTCGTTACGAGTTTGTTGTACAAGGTTAATTGCTTCTTGTACTTTGAAATCGATATCTACAACATCTTTCATTTTTCGTTTAACGATGGACAGACCAGCAACTATGCCTTGTGTACGTGCAACCTTTGCGCTTTCGATACCAGTAATATTACCAGCAACAAAGAGGCCTTCAATTGGTGTTTCCATTTTTTCATTGTGAATGGGAACGTGCCCGCCAAGTTCTTCTATATGTTGGAAAGGTAGCCCCATTACAGCCGCTAATTCTGTGAGGGGATATAGTCCACCTGCAATGCAAACAAAATCGACTGGTACGATTTCCTCTGTACCCGGAATGATTTGTCCATCCGTTGTTAGTTTACAAACCGTAACAGATTCTACTTTGTCGGTTCCATTAATACGTGTGACGGCTTTTCGAATATGAATAGGCATTCCCCACATTTTGACGCCACTTTTTGGATAAAATGACACAGCCAAATTGCGTATCCATGCTGCCTTGGCAAATTTACTTCCAAAACGGATAAAGGCAGAAGGTGCAAGATGGGCAATACGCACGAGACCATCCATTACTTTTCTTGGATTTGCATAGTCACCAGTAGCTGGATTTGCAGCTGGGAGTACCATACTATGTAACCCAACTCCAGCTAATTGTAATTCCCGAGCTATTGCTGCTGATAGTACATTCACACCAACTACGATACCTTTATTACCAACCTTTACACGATGTACATTTGTCATAACTTGCGCAGCGCCAATCGACATGACACCAGGTAATGTCCAACCAGGTACAGGGGTAGCCGCTTCAGCAGCTCCGGTAGCAAGTAATATATTTTCCGCTACAAACGCTCCATGATTCGTCTGTATGGAAAACTTGCCTTTTTCGTGTTGAATGTGATGAACGGATACGCCACATTTTATATCGACATCCAATGCGGTTGTTTGATTTAATAATGTATTTGTTTCTTCAATCCCATTCCACCAATCGCCATTTGGCTCCTCATGTAGTTGTCCAAGTAAGCGTCCACCAGGCTTTGGAAATTCATCTATAACAAGTACATGTAAATCCCATTTTCTGCATGTTATTGCTGCAGATAACCCTGCAGGTCCTGCCCCAACAATGATCACATCATACATGTGAATCACCTACTTTTTGATTTGTATTTTCTTTTTGAAAATCAGCATACGTACGCGGTAGCTGTTCTTCGGAAGTTGCTTTTAGTGGTGTCGGTTCTATCTTCCCGCTTTCAATGACCATATTTGATTGGATTTCAGTTAAACATGCACGGATTCCCGAATGATCATTAACCGTCACCCGACACTCAAAACAGTGACCAATATTACAGTAGATTCCCCGTGGGGTACCTGTCTCTTCATGAACGCGTAGGTTTCGGATCCCATTTGCTAGTAGTGCCGAAGCAATGGTATCACCTGCCAAGCCTTTATATGGTACGCCATCGTATGTAAATGTAATCTCTTTCCGTTCTTCAAGCTTTCCCAAAACAGGGTGATTTACAATTCTATTTTTCTGTTCCATTTTAATTATTTCCCTCCTAGCGTTGATAAAGAGACGGGTCGTACAGGTGGTTGTACTTTAAGTGGAATCATATCGTCAGGTTTTTCGCCAGTTACTTGTTCCAAAACTTTATCTAACACAGGTCTACATGTGCGTCCACCACAATATCCCATTCCTGCTCGCGTACGTAGCTTTATCTCCCGCGCAGAACAATCATATTTTTGGGCCGTCTTTTTAATGTCTTCCAAGGCTATTTCCTCACAACGGCAAACAATGAGTTTTTCCATGATGTATCTTCCTCCTTTTACTTTATCTATACAAAGTTAAACGCTTACAAATTTTTATAAAAAAATGACAGTATATTTATTGCTATTTTAACATATATGATAGAATTGATTTAGCATAATAGATAAATATTTTAATAGAAAATAAACAGGAGAAAATTTAATTGGAAGGGAAGATGGATATGGCGCAAAAACATCATGCAGAAGTTGCGATTATCGGTGGAGGAATTATGGGAAGTGCAATTGCTTATTATGTCGCAAAAGCTGGGCTTGACTGCATGCTGATTGAAAAAAATGATATTGCAAGTGGAACATCGTCTAAATGTGATGGGAATATTACAATCGTGGATAAAGATCCTGGATATGATAGTAAAATGTCATTAGTAAGTCAAGAATTAACAGTAGAACTAAAAAAAGATCTTGCAATCCCTTTTGAATATCGTGAATTAGGTAGCATATTAGTTTGTGATAATGATGCAGAAATGGAAGCAGCAATGGAATGGGTAGGTATACAAAATGAAGCTGGCTTAAAATTTAATGTATTAGATCGTGAAGACATCCGTCAAGAATCACCATACTTCGCAGACGATATACCGGGTGGATTAGAATGTGAAACTGATTCGCTTATTAATCCATATCTCTATTGCTATTCATTAGTAGAAAGGGCCAAAGAGTATGGCTTAAAGCTATTCACGCATACCGAAGTTACTAGCTTATCCAAAAAAGAGGATTTTACGATTGAAACATCTAATGGGACATTTACAGCGAAAAAAGTAATTAATGCTGCAGGTGTATGGGCGCCATTTATAGGGGAAATGCTGAATCTCGATATTCCCATCGTTCCACGAAAAGGTCACATTATGGTTGGGGCTCGACAAAAGCCAGTCATGATGAGAAACGTGATGGAGTTTGGTTATTTAATGAATAAATTTCAACGCGAGCGAATTGCAGATCAAGAAACATTAAAATACGGTGTTGCATTAGTTTTAGAACCTACAGAAAGCCAAAACTTTTTATTAGGTAGTAGCCGCGAATTTGTTGGACTTAATGGAAGTGTTGACATGAATGTAGTGAGAACAATGGCGAGAAGAGCATTGCGATTTTTTCCTAAGATGAATGATTTTAATATGATTCGTACATATACTGGATTCCGACCTTGGACAGAAGATCATTTGCCAATTGTCTCAGCTGTAGAGGAAATACCAGGATTTTACATTGCAGCAGGCCATGAAGGTGATGGAATAAGCCTCGCAACTGTCACTGGAAAATTAATTGAACAAATTGTATGTGAGTCTGAGACTATTATTCCAATTGATCCGCTTCGGTTTGACCGATTTAAGAAGAAGGTCCCGACGACTTCAATGTGATGGATCATTGGAATAAGGTGAATTTATCATTCTATCATAAGTGAATAAAGTTAATCTACTGGAAAATATTTAGTATTGCACGTCCTTGTTGTTTTCATGGATAATTACTACATCAATTAAGAAAACAACAAGGAGTTGTGCAACATTGAGAAAAATGCAAGTTACCTCAATTGCTCTTGCTACAGCAATTACTTTTAGCTCGTTTATTGGTGTAACAGAAGCTAAAAGTCCACAATATACAGTGAAATCGGGAGATACACTTTATAGCATTTCTAAAAAAAATCATTTGTCAGTATCACAATTGAAACAATGGAATAAAATGAAATCAAATATTATCAAACCAGGTCAACATTTATATATTGTTAATCCTAATGCTATCTCTCCTACAAAGAAAAAAGTAGTGAAACCCGAAAAAGCTAATACGGTAAAATCATCAAATGTGTATAGCGTTAAAAAAGGTGACACACTATATAGTCTAGCAAAAAAGCATCATTCGACGGTTCAAGCATTAAAGTCTCTGAATAAATTAAAGTCGAATGTGATAAAAATTGGCCAATCTATAAAACTACCAACAAAGTCTTCTGAAAAACCGACAATAACAAAACCAAAAACTCCGCAAAAGACGGGCAATAAAGTACCAAATCAAGTAACAGAAAAACATATAGCAACCATTCACACTGTTAAATCCGGTGAGTATTTATTTACAATTGCCCAGAAGTACCACACATTGGTTGATGAGATAAAGGCATTAAATGGACTTACTTCTGATATGATTTATGTTGGACAACAGTTGAAGGTAACAGCAGGAAGCGTAAAGGCACCAACAAAACCAGCAATATTAATAAGTGGAAAATTTCCGCTCGCAAGTGGAACATACTCGCCATTTGGTGATACGTGGAATGCTTCACGCACGTATGGAGGAGAACGGCCACATGAGGGAATAGATATCATGTCTCCAATTGGTACACCTATTTATGCGGCAACTGATGGGAAAATCGTCAGACTAGGATGGTTGGAACTAGGCGGCTATCGAATTGCCATTCAAACAGCAGAAGGAATCAATCTATATTATGCACATTTAAGTAAATATGCAGTTGGTATGACCTTAAATAAAAAAGTGAAAAAGGGACAAGTCATTGGCTATGTTGGCAATACAGGTTATGGACCTGAAGGAACAACTGGAAAATTTGACTCCCATTTACACATTGGCTTTTATGACATGCATTGGAAAGCATTTAATGGATATGATATTTTACGTTATTGGGAATATAAATCACAAAATTAAGGGAAACCTTGCATGTTGCAAGGTTTTTTGTTTTTGAATAAAACGGTCAAGCTTGATAGTAAAGGGATTTATCGTTCTGTAAAACTTGCAATAAAATGAAAATCGAAACAATTAACATGCAACTTGCTAAGAAAATAATCGTTATTCGTAATGGAATTATATCTGCAATTCCGCCAACAGTTATGACAAAGATAATTTGTAATCCACTTTGGGCTAATTGGAACATGCTTGTTACGCGTCCCATTATTTCTGTCGGTACATTGTTTTGATAAAAGGTCATCATTCCCGCATTTAAAAAGACAAGAAAGAAACCTAATAGGATGAAGCCTACTACAATGGATAAAAATGACCATGAAAAGGCATAGATGAGATAACCTATTGTTTGCATGATCACACCAATTCCAATCATATAGCGGAGGGACAGTGTGTTGGAAAAGGTTGATAAGAGAAAAGCTCCGATAACGGATCCAATCCCAGTTATACTGATTAAAAGACTGTAATCCATTTCCGATAATCCAATGACTTGTTGGGTAAATACTACCTCCTGCGCATCCATCGCAAATGAAAAAATGGTCGTTGTTAAAAATAGTCCGTAAATAAGTGCAACATATTTGTTTTGCTTCATAAATAAAAGCCCTACTACCCAGTCACCCTTTATTTGCGCAAAAGAAAGCCTGGGCGCTTTTTGTTTACCATCATCTACATGAGGTAAAAAGGATAACAATAATGCCGCAATAAAAAATGCCCCTGAATTAATGAAAAGTGTATGATGAACACCAAATAGTAAAATAAGCGATCCTGCAATGGACGGCCCGATGATGAAGGCCCCCGAAGATGTAAGAGATTGAATCGAGTTAAAGCGTTTGCGCATACCCTTATGAATAAATGCCGCGATATATGTAATAGATGCAGGTGAGAAGAAGGATTTAGCAATACTTAAGCAAATTAAAATGAGAAACATAACATACATGTTTGGAGCAAATGGAATACATAAAATGAGGACACCTCGTATGAAGTAAGTAATCATCATAATCTTACGTTTATTACGATAATCAATATAGCTTCCAGTCCAAAATTTTGTTGCGATATTTACGAGGGGGCCAATCATCCATAGCGTAGCTACTGCAGCAGCTGATTCTGTTATCTGATAAACAAGTATATTAATGGCAACTAAATATATAAAATCACCAATACCCGCAAATCCTAACGTACATAATAAAATCGTTGGTTTTCTCCAGCTTTTCCAATTTTGTTTCATTTATTGTTGCCCCAGTTCGAGGGGAATATGCTGTACTGACACAAGCTTTGTTCCTATAAATGTACATTTGTATATATCTGGCATTTGCAGTTGTAACCAAAAGTCAAAGCCATATGTTGAATTGAAATAACTCATCATTAATACCATGATATTTCCATGTGTCCTAATGACAATATTGCTCCCCTGATATGTTTTTAGAGTTTCAAGAAGAGCTGTAACGCTACGTGTTTGTGCAGCTACGTTTGATTCGCCACCTGGCCAGGAAAAGTTTGGGTCCTCCCATACTTTGTAAATGGCCTGCTGAAAATCACTAACAGATTCGCTAGCAAGTGTACGCTCTTTAAAATGCTTATTTAAAATGATTTCTTTCCCAAACTTATGGGCAACTCCTTCAACTGTTTGGATTGCACGAAGATATGGACTTGAAATTACAAAGTCAATAGATGCTGAACTTAAAGTTTCCGTAATTTTTATTGAATCTTTCTTTCCGCGTCTTGACAGGGGCCTTGTTTTTTCTTGATTAGGAATAAATGTTGCATGTGCATGGCGTACAAAGTATATATTTGTTTTCATAACAATCTCCTTTACTTTTTTCTTATCTATATGTTATTCGCTAAAAATCGGCAAAGTCCTTTATGATATCATGGAATATTTGAACAGATTGTGAATAATCACTTACCCATTGATGTTTTATACATATCACATCATGAGGTTTTCTTTATATAAATCAAATTGGACATCGTAAATCTTCATACCGTGAGTCTGAGTCATGTGCTTGGAGGTAGGTATATACATGACTCTTCCCAAATGAGGTGCATCTTAATTAAACACTAATGAAATTGGAAAGTTAACCCCAATTTAAAACAAACAGTGGACATGTTTAACTCTATGTGGAGCGGGTAAACCAATTGTAACCACAAAAAGGAGTTGAACTTGCATGAAGCCATTTATAAAAGAATATGCAAATGATGAACAACTACAAAAGGATGTGGAGAAGTTAGCCAATCATGGTGTGTTAAAAGAAGATATATACATTTTAGCGCATGATAATGATCGGACAAATCGTCTAATTGAAAACACGGGAGCAAATAAAATAGGATATCAAGAAATGGAATTTGGTGAAGCGGTCCAGGCTGTATTTCGTAAAAAGGGTGACGAGCTGCGAACAAAAATGACAGAAATGGGCCTAAGTCAAACAGAAGCGGAGATATATGAAGAGGATTTAGATACAGGAAAAGTACTTTTAATGGTAACCAATCAAAAAGATCTAGCGGAGATTTATTTATAGAAGCTTTAAATAGGAGATATTCTATTTTGGAATGTCTCCTATTCTTTCGTGTAGCATATAAAGTTAACGATAATATAAATAAGTGTATGATATAAGTAAATGAAGTAAGGGAGGTATGTTTATGCATACGATAAAAAGAGGTCATGATAAGTTCTTTATTGGCGAAACTGAGGAAAATCCAATAGCTGAAATAACTTTTATAAAAGAAGGGAATACATTAATTGTCAATCATACGTATGTGTCGAATGATTTACGTGGGCAGGGTGTTGCGGCAAAATTAGTTGAACATGTAATCAACTATGCAAAAAATGAAAACAAAAAAATTATACCAACATGTTCATATGTCGCTACGTATTTTAAAAGACATCCACAAGCGTCAGATGTTTTAGCCGCTAAATAAGTAATATTGAAATCCTTTCAAACGATATTGCATGATAGGTAATGCAGAACGAACAGCCAGTAGATGAAGTACGAATTTGCACAGACTGAAGTTCTATTTTGAATATGAATGATTTTTATCAAAGTAATCTTGTTGATTTTCTCTAAAAGAAGTGTTATGATGAATTTACAAATGAATGATGCACGCATGTTACTGACTAGATCAGGCATGGTGATACGGAGGGGGATTAGTATATCCCTCACAGTACACCATGCCTTTTTTATTGTTTTCTATTCATGTTTGAAGAAGAAGAACAAGGGAAAGATAAATATTGGACATACGTCATACATCATCGCAATCCGCTATTTTGAATAGTGGGACTACACTTCAAGGGTTAAGGAAAGGAGCAGATTTTATGTTTAAAAATTTGTTTAAAAAATCGCAAACTCAATCAGAAGTATTGATAGCACCATTAAATGGAAAGATTGTACCTTTAGAGGAGGTTCCAGATCCTGTATTTAGTCAAAAAATGATGGGAGAAGGAGCAGCGATTATTCCAAGTGAAGGAAAAGTTGTCGCACCAATCTCTGGGAAAATCGTCCAAGTGCCTGAATCTAAACATGCAATTGGATTGGAATCAGATAATGGTACAGAAATTCTGATTCACGTTGGCTTAGAAACTGTTGCACTAAAAGGTGAAGGATTTGAAGTGAAAGTTTCTACAGGTGATACGGTTACTGTAGGTCAATCACTCATTGAGTTTGATCTTGAATATATTCGCAAAGAAGCAAAAGATATTGTAACACCAATTATTATTACAAATAGTAAACCAGAAGAAAAAGATTATCATGTTACAAGTGATGTAACAGCCATTGCTGGTGAAACAGAACTTATTACAATTACGAATAAATAAGTAGAAGCTAAAGGGCGTGATTATTGTTATGCGAATTATGAAGATTTTAAACAATAATGCTGTCATTATAAAAGAAGAAAATCAGGAGAAAATAGCAATTGGAGCAGGTTTAGGCTTCCATAAAGGAAAGAATGACCTTGTAGATCAATCGAAGATCGAAAAGTTATTCGTCTTAAAAGAGAATGAAAAACTAGAACAGCTCTTATTACGAATTCCTGAAGAACATTTTACATTGACAGAGGAAATTATTGCATATGCAGAACAAAAATTACGAATAAAATTAAATAGTCATGTCCTTTTAGCTATTACAGATCATATTTCATTCGCAATTGAAAGGGAAAAGCAAGGTATTCATTTACAAAATAAGCTGTTACATGAAATTAAGATTTTATATAAAGAAGAGTTCGAAATAGGGCTGTGGGCGATTCATCATATTAAAGAAAAGTTGGGTATTGAGATGGTAAATGATGAAGCCGCTTTTATAGCATTACACATTCACACAATGAAAGTTCAAGGAGGTGATGTTAGGGAGGTAGTGAAGCAAACTTCCATTATACGGGACATTGTCGAGACGATTAAAGATTATTTGCACGTATCAATTAGAGAGCAAGATTTAGCTTATGAACGCCTCATTACACATATTCGATTTGCCTTAGATCGTGCGAGTAACTATAACGTGCATGCGATGGATGAAGAAATGCTCACAATGATTAAACGTAAATTTCCTGTTGCATATGATTGCGCGAAGGTTGTTGCAAAACGTCTCCTTGACCAACATGGAATTGATCTACCGGATGAAGAACTTGGCTACATTACGCTTCATATTGAAAGACTTAGGGAAAATTAGCATGATGCACTATTATTTTTTATCTTATGTGTTTTTTTCGGTTAATAAATTGAAAATCAATGATGTAAATGGAGATAGGAGGAAATTAAAATGATGAAGGCTTTTCAAAATTTAGGCCGCTCACTCATGTTACCTGTTGCAGTTTTGCCAGCAGCTGCTATCCTTGCTGGAATTGGTAACTGGATTTTAGGATTCTGGGATGGAAACGTTGTAGGTACATTTTTATTAAATGCAGGTACATCTATCTTAGATCACCTAGGCATGCTATTTGCAGTTGGTATTGCTATTGGGTTATCAAAAGATAAACATGGTGCAGCCGCACTAAGTGGTTTAGTAGGATTTTTAGTTGTTACGTCATTAATCTCAACTAATTCCGTTGCTGGATTATTAGGGATTGATGTTGCAGACGTAAACCCAGCGTTTGCACAAAATGATAACGTATTTATTGGTATTCTAGCAGGTGTTATCTCTGCACAAATGTACAATCGCTTCAGTGGTGTTAAGCTACCTGATGCATTAGCGTTCTTTAGTGGAAAACGATTGGCGCCAATTATGTCAGCTGCAGCTATGGTAGTACTTGCTGCTGCATTATTCTTCATTTGGCCAGTTGTTTACACATGGTTAGTATCATTTGGTAAATTAATTAGTGGTTTAGGCGCTGCTGGTGCAGGTTTATATGGATTCTTTAACCGTCTACTCATTCCTACTGGATTGCACCATGCCTTAAACTCCGTATTCTGGTTTGATGTTGCGGGAATTAATGATATTGGTAAATTCTTAGCTAGTGAAGGTACAAAAGGAATTACAGGTATGTATCAAGCAGGGTTCTTCCCGATTATGATGTTCGGTTTACCTGCTGCAGCTTTAGCTATGTATCATACTGCTAAAACAAAACGTAAAAAACAAGCTGCTTCTCTAATGTTAGCTGCTGCATTTGCTGCATTCTTTACAGGGGTAACAGAACCGCTTGAATTCTCATTCATGTTCTTAGCTCCAGCATTGTATCTTGTACATGCTGCATTAACAGGATTATCACTATTTATCGCAGCCGCATTCCAATGGACATCAGGTTTTGGCTTTAGTGCCGGATTTGTAGACTATACATTAAGTTTTATTAATCCAATTGCTAATAAGCCATACATGCTTATTCTTCAAGGGCTAGTATTTGCTGTCATTTATTACTTCTTGTTCCGTTTCTTAATAGTGAAATTTAACTTGAAAACACCAGGTCGAGAAGAAGATACAGCAGAAAATTTAGAAGAAGATCAAGCTAGCGGTGATGACAAATTTGCTTCTATGGCATCAAATATTTATGAAGGTCTTGGCGGAGACGAAAACGTTGACGCAGTTGATTATTGTACAACTCGTTTAAGAGTAGAAGTAAAAGATATGGATAAAGTAGATCAAGGAAAAATTAAATCTACAGGTGTTCCAGGAGTAAACGTTGTTGGAAAACATAGTATCCAAGTTATCGTTGGAACGAGCGTTCAATTTGTAGCGGACGAAGTAAATAAAATTCGCGGTAATAAATAAATACTTTTTAATTAAAAACTGACCCCAGTAGTTTTGCTGGAGTCAGTTTTTTACTGTTGCATGTAATGTTTTAAATATCAGGGGAGACTGTGATATTATTCCATGTTAATTGCCAATTTTTCTTAGATAAACGGCTTCTATAAATATCAAGCCGTTCTGTAGTACTCGAAAAGAAAGGTGTAGGCTTCAAGTGAAGTTGGAGTAAATCCGTTACACCGTGTGGAGCGGCTAAAATAAGATTGTTTTCAGCATCAAGTTTCACACCAATAGCAGTTGCTGTTTCTGGAAATTTACTTATTGCATCAACGGATGATGTATATGGTGGAAACTGATGAAGTCGATGCATACGTGCCTCGTTTTTCACGGACCATGGAACTCCTTTATGTAACTTGTGTAATTGTTTTTCATATATTTTTTCTTGCCTTTCATCTGTAGCGGTAGGGTCAAAGTAAATAACATCTATATCTGGAAGCGGTGTTCGTTTAGTAAACTGATGTAATGTATCCCAAACTTTTGCACGAATGAAACCCGCGCATATCCACCAATCGGGTAGTGCAAGTATCTTTGCGGTATGTAAAATCTGCATCATCCATTCGTCCGCTTCAATGAGTTCTATGATATCATCTTGGCTTGTAAGCATGTTTCATCTCTCCAATCATACAAAATGTACATATTAACATGGCGTAGTGCGATAGTAGAAGTTATCATATCGATTGCTTTCTGCTGTATTTAGAATTAAAATTTTTATTAAAAGAGTCTGTGTAAAGAAGGAAGCATAAACTTATGTATATGACATTAAAAGAAACGGCAGAATATTTATCAATGCCTGAGCCAACAGTAAAATCGCTTGTTGTACAAGGAAGGATTCGTTCCATTCATGATGGGGAACAATTTCTTATTAATCAAGATCAGTTTACCACACATTTTGAACAATTAGAAAAATATCGTCAAATGATTATTGATTATTTGAATGAACCGATTCCGGAAGATATTGATGTGAAGGATGAGGACTAGCTATTGAGAAGGATGAAAAAAATCGTAAAGAGGAGTCTATGAAAGATATCAATGACTTTCCTTTACGATTGTTTACTTTTTCTCGTAGGCAAAAGCTTATTTTTAACCAATAACAACCTGCTCATGTAATGACTTTAAAGTAGCGATGATACTTAAAGCTGTTAAGTAACTAGTTTTTGGATTCATGGGAAGTGGATTATTTTCTAACGTGATATCCATTTTTCCAAACGCACCCGAGGCTTGAATCGTATGTATATTTTGGCTAACCGTTGGATCAGCAATAATTTTCACTTTTGTTTGCTGGACACCTAATCCGGCAAGAGAAAGTGTAATGGCAACATTTGCATTTTGTGGGAAACGCTCGATTGCCTCTACTGCTAAACCTTGAAAGATGATAGTTTCTTTTGTAGTATCTATATCTGCAAACGCATGAATGGGTTTTCTCGTTGTAATGGTGATTGCCTTTAATCCCCCTAATACTTTTGCAGCCTGAATTACTTCAAGACCACCAATTGCCCCAGCTGGTAAATATAACTTAGTACGCTGTTTTTGTGTCGTTGCTAGCACTTTTTCATAAAAGCTAGATGAAACAAATGCCCCAACACTAATTGCTAACAGATTTTTCTTTGCCAATATTTGTAATGCATACTGTTGGACGGCTGTAACATTTGCGCACTCTACAACTAAATCGATATCAGCGTTTAAAAAATCATCAAGCTGATCATATGCTTTTACATGATACGCTTTCGCTAACGCAGGCATGGTATGAATAGCCTTCACGCGTTCATCACAAATTGCAGAAATTGTATAGCCAGCTAAAATATGTTCTTTATTGATTTTTTCAAGTAGAAACTGCCCCAAATTTCCAACACCAATAAGCCCTATTTTAATCAAAAAGTATCCCCCTTTGCTAAAGCCCACACGGTTTAGTCTGTCTACATCATAGAGAAATTTAAAACTAAATAGGCATACCATGTATGTTTAAGTAGTGATGATATGTTATTTTAAGATGTCTCTCGCTTGATTTATTTTTGATTTATCAAGTAATTGGTTAAAATCTTTATTCACGCGCACGCCTGAACCAATATGATATTCGCTTGCTCCAATATGTTCGTGTAAGGTAGCTAAATTATCTGGTGAAACGCCACTTCCTACTAAAATACTTGGTCCATCAAGTTCATGTGATAATTGTACAAGGCTTCGTAATTCGTCCATCGCTTGATCTGCACGATCTTTTCCGCCAGAGGTTAAAATACGTTTCACATTATCTTTATATTTCGTTAGCACTTTATATGCATTTGTTTGAGATTTTACTTGGTCAAAAGCTCGATGAAAGCTAATATCTATGTTAGGAGCATGATGAATTACTTTTTCAAGTAGTTGCTCATCTATTTCCCCATCTTTTGTAACTGCTCCAAAAACAATCCGATTCCCGCCAAGCTCTTGAATGATAGAAATATCCTCTTTTATTGTATTCCAATCTTTCTCATCATAGACAAATCCAAAGCTATGTGGTCGCACCATCACCTGTACAGGAATGGTAACGGATTGCAACACATTTTTCAAAGTACCGTAGCTTGGCGTCAAACCACCTTCATTCATCGCGCTTACTAATTCAACACGATCCGCACCAAATTCTTGTGCTTGTAATGTATCCGCTGCATTTAATGTAATAACTTCAATTTTCATTTTCTCACCTCATCATAAGATTAAAAAACTATATGAAACTTAAATTCTGTAGGATGTATACAACATGAATTATCCAAGCTTTAACATCAAATAGTGAAACATCAACACGACAGGTCGAATCTTCAACAAAGCGTATTACTTCAATCTACAAAGGTGCACGCTTCACAACTCTGCCCTGTCTACCTGTCGTTGTTTCAGCAAATTTTAATGAGTTTATAATGGCTTCTTCTGTCGTTTCGATAACAGCTTGGAAGATTTTTTCCATTAGTGGATCGTCATCCCTTAAAACATGCATCGTATGACAGGTGTCCACTGATTCATGTGTATACATATTTTTTGTGGAAAAGGCAATTGCAATATCCCCGCTACCATTTGCAGCAATACTTCCAGTTCGTCCAAGACCAAGTGAACATCGTTTTGCTAGTCGTTTTAATTGGCGTGCATCTAGTGGGGCATTTGTCGCTATTATCATCATAATGGAACCGTCGGGTGTCTCTACTGTTTCTTCGGTTTGCCAATTGGCAAACATTGCTTGCTGTCGTTTACCAAAATTACTTAAGACAAGACAACCTACTGTATACGATTCCGCTATCATTCGCGAGGCAGACCCGATTCCTCCTTTATAATCAAAACAAACCATGCCCTTACCAGCACCAATTGCACCTTGTTTGATAGGCCCGCTTTTTGCACTTTGAATTGCTTCTATCGCGTGTTCTTGTTTAATTGCGGGAATACGAATGGAATTTAAATAACCATCATTACATTCACCTACAACAATATTAATTGTGCCAGTCGTATCACCTATTTCAGGATTCTCTTGTAGCATGTGTTGTAATGTCCCCTGTAGCACAGTACCAACACTTAATGTATTGGTTAGTAGAATGGGTGATTCGATGACACCAAGTTCCTCTACCTGTACAAGTCCAACTGTTTTACCAAATCCATTTATAACATATACAGCTGCTGGAACCTTTTGCTTAAATATATTTCCTTCGTGTGGCAAAATAGATGTAATACCAGTACAAATTGTTTCTTGATTATTCATCTTGTGATATAGCGTGACATGACCAACACGGACACCGGGGACATCCGTGATATCATTACATAACCCCTTTGGAAGCTTCAATCATATACCTACTTTCTATCTATTCCATTATGTTTTATTATAACAAATATAGTTGTTTTAATCGGGTGATATGATTAGTATAGATATGATAAGAGTAAGAAGATACGGTGAATCTTGTAGAGGAGGGACATCATGGCAATTCGAGCAAAGTTAAGTATGATTGGGATAATTGCTGCAAGTTTTATTGCGGGACTCGTTTTTTATTATCTAGCTTCATCTCATGATCGAGTGCAAAAGAAGAAGTATATAGAAGATATGGTGTCACTGCTCATTCATTTTATTATTTACATTTGGATCGGTAAAATAGCTGTAAACTTTTTATTGTTTATTCGTGACCCAATAGCTGTACTTGCATATCCTAGTAATTCAAAAGCATTATATGTAGCTGTGGTACTCATGATTCTGACGATATTTTATCAACACTATCGAAATAAACGGATTTTTCAATTTGACGTATTTATACCTGTCTTTTTCGCTGCTTCTTTTGTATATGAATTTATCCATATTTTATTAAATGGCATTACGTTTGAATGGGCTTATTTAGGTTTATTGCTTTTATTATTAATTGTTTACCTGCTTTATATTGAAGGAGCACTTGCAAGAGAGTTATCTTACCTATTATTCAACATATGAGTTTTGGGATTTTAATTATTTCACTCCTATTTCCATTTGCAACAATATTTCATTATATTGTATCGCCAATCTTTTTAGCAATTGTTTTTTGTCTTTCTGTCTTTTTAACAATTAGGATCCATAAAAGAGAAATGGAATAATAAAGTACTACTTAAATGAAATGGGACGGTGGAAAATGAAAAGGACAATAATTGTAATCATTTTAATTGGAATGTTTGGCTGGGCTATTTATAGTTTTGCAATCGACCATAGTGGAAAGCAAGAAAGTGAATTAGATGAAGAAGTAGGGTTAGAAAAGGGAAATATAGCACCAGATTTTAAATTGAAGACCTTGGCTGGTGACGAAATGGCGTTATCTGACTTTCGAGGACAACGTGTTTTGGTAAACTTTTGGGCATCATGGTGTGGTCCGTGCCGTGCAGAAATGCCAGATATGCAAAAATTCCATGAGGAGAAAGATATTGTCATACTAGCCGTTAATTTAACGGGGACGGAAACAAGTCATTCCAATGTAACAGATTTTGTAGATGAATATGGGTTAACATTTCCCATTTTATTAGATGAAGATTCGTTGATTTCTGGACTATATCAAATTCAACCGATTCCGACAACATTTCTAATTGATTCAGATGGTAGAATCCATAATAAAGCTTTTGGTGCACTGAATTATGAACAAATGGTGCAAGAGTTTGAAAAAATGAAGTAAACGTTTAAAATTGTAAAGAATACGTTTCAAAAGTGGAGGGCGTACTGTGGATAAGAAGTTTTACATTTATCAAATTATTGGGGTAGGCATCATTTGGCTAGGAATGGCCTTTTTCTTTTCTAAAATGGATGATACGAGCAAAATTATTTTTTACGTTGTGACATCCTGGATGTTATTTTTATTTGTATTATTAGGTAAAAAAATAGCACGCGATCGACAAGAAAAAAATGAAAAAAATAGTGATATTAAGTAGGGGGTCTGACCCCATTAGAAGAAGGGATATACATGTTAACAGTTGAGCAATTAACAAAGACGTACGGTGATAAGGTATTATTTAAGGAAATTTCTTGTGTGATTACAGAACGCGATCGTATTGGATTAATTGGTGTGAATGGAACAGGAAAGTCAACTTTTCTAAAAATGATCGCAGGTGTAGATGTTCCAGATGAAGGGTCTATCACCCATCCAAAAGATTATCGGATTGAGTATTTACCACAGGAGGTAGATTTAGATCCACATTTAACCGTTATCGAACAAATTTTTTATGGGGATGCGCCCATGATGAAATTGCTGCGGCAATATGAACAGGCACTTTTAGAGTTGCAGGGAAATGAGCAGAATGAACAAGCACAAGCACAGTTACTCCGTATGCAACAAAGAATGGATGAACATGAAGCATGGGAAGCCAATACAGTTGCGCAAACTATATTAACCAAATTAGGAATAACGGATTTTGATAAAGCAATCACAGAACTTTCAGGTGGACAAAAAAAGCGGGTTGCCATGGCAAAAGCATTTATACAACCGGCTGATTTACTTATATTAGATGAGCCAACAAACCATCTTGACCATGAAACAGTTGTGTGGTTAGAAAAATATTTAGCTACCTATCAAGGTGCTTTATTACTCGTTACGCATGATCGCTATTTTCTAAATCGAGTAACAAACCGCATATATGAATTAGAACAGGGAAATTTATATATGTATGATGGAAATTATGAACTATTCCTTGAAAAAAAGGCGGAAAGAGAAGCATTAGAAGTTGCCAAAGAACAAAAACATGCGAATACATTGCGCCGCGAATTGGCATGGTTAAAACGTGGTGCTAAAGCACGTTCGACGAAACAAAAAGCACGTATTCAAAGAGTAGAAGAAATGCAAGAACAAAAGTTTCAAACGAGCAAGGAAGAAGTAGCATTTCAAGTAGGCTCCACTAGATTGGGTACGAATGTACTGGAGTTAATCGACGTTCATAAAACATACGGTGAAAAGCAACTTGTTAATGATTTTTCATATTTAATTAATCGACATGACCGAATTGGGATAATAGGTCCGAATGGCTCTGGAAAAACAACATTACTAAATATGATGGCAAACCGTATAAAACCTGATGCAGGAGAAATAAAAATTGGAGAAACTGTGAAAATTGGTTATTATACACAGGGTGAGGAAGAGCTTGACGGAAATAAACGTGTGATTGATTATATAAAAGAGACTGCCGAAGTTGTGCATACGTTAAGTGGTGATGTCATTACAGCGGAACAAATGCTGGAACGCTTTTTATTTCAACGGCCGGAACAGTGGAACTATATTCGCCGGTTGTCAGGCGGTGAGAAACGTCGACTTTACCTATTGAAAATTTTAATGACTGAACCAAATGTGTTATTTTTAGATGAACCGACGAATGATTTAGATACGCAAACATTAAGCGTGTTAGAGGAGTATTTAACAAGCTTTCCGGGCGTGGTGATCACTGTTTCACACGATCGTTACTTTTTAGACCGTGTCATTGACCGCCTTTTTGTTTTTACAGGAAAAGGAAAGGTTCAAGTCTTTTTCGGGAACTTTAGTGAATATCTAGAAACTGTGGAAGATGATATGAAACAGGAGAAGGAAAAACAAGATAAGGCACAAAAGAAATTTCAGGAACAAAAGCCTAAAAAACGTCGTTTGACTTATAAGGAAAAAATGGAATGGGAAGTTATTGAAGATGAAATAGGAGCATTAGAAGATAGGCTAGTAGCAATAGCTAATGAAATAGAAACGGCCGGAAGTGACTTATCGAAAGTACAATCATTGTATACGGAACAACAAACGATTGAACAACAACTTGAAGAAAAAATGTCACGTTGGGCTACATTGTCTGAGCTTGTGGAAGAAATAGAAAATCAAGCTTAGTTGCTTCGAGTCTTTATGACTTCGAAGCACTTTCTTTTATAACGATTATTTGGATAAAGTATTGGAGGTTCCTTCATGAAACAAATATATAGTGACGTCATACAATTTCGCGGTACACATGAGGAATTTGGTTATATGCAAGGTGAACAGTTGAAAGACTCCTTTATTCTAGCAAATAGAAAAAAACAATGGAAAGTACGTAGACCACGATTTCACATTGATGTTCAAGAAACAAAACAAATTTTTCAAATGCATGCTCCACAAATTTGGAGCGAACTAATAGGTTTAAAAGAAGCATTGCAATGGTCGATGGAGGAAGTACTACAAGAATTTAGTGGGTATCGTTTAGAATATGTACGTAGTGGCTGTTCCATTTTCACGGATCAGAATTATATGGTTCGTAATTATGATTACCATCCGAAAACATATGAAGGACGATTCATGTTATTTCAGCCAACAGACGATGGGTATGCAACAATTGGTCCATCACAACGTATTACTGGTCGAATGGATGGCATGAATGAAAAAGGTCTTGTAATCGGGTATAACTTTATGCACCGCAAAAAGCCAGGTGATGGCTTTATTTGTAATATGATTGCCCGGATGTTATTGGAAAATTGTGCAACAGTAGATGAAGCAATCAGCTTCTTACAAGAAATACCACATCGGCATTCCTTTAGTTATGTCCTTCTTGATCAACAAGGAGAAACATATGTAGTGGAAGCAACTCCACGACAAGTAGTTGTTCGACAATCAAATATGTGTACGAACCACTTTGAATTACTAACGGAAGAAAATCGGTTTCATTTAGATGATTCAAAAAGAAGAATGGACGTTATCAAACAACAGCAATTGAATGTTACAGACGTGGAAAAAGCATACCACATGATGAATGACGCTGAAGGTGGCGTGTTTTCTAAGGAATATAAAAATTGGGCTGGAACGATTCATACAGCAGTTTATTTTCCTAAGAAACTGGAAGTATGGTTTGCTCTGGGAGAACAGAAAAAGCCAGCATTGCTTTCATTTGAAGACTGGCTAAAAGGAAAAGATACGCAAATTAGACGTATTCGTGGTGTGGTTGATACAGATTTACCATTTGTGCATATGGAGGAAAATGTACGCTAGTTAGTGAGACAAGCAGGAGATGACTTGAAAATGAAAGATATTTTAACAAAAAAGTGGATCGTCATTACAATTGCGATATTTTGTTCTATTTTATGGGGAAGTGCGTTTCCTGTTTTAAAAGTAAGTTATGTAGAGATGCAAATGGCGGCAGATGATACGATTGCTAAAATTGTATTAGCAGGTATGCGCTTTTTGATGGCTGGACTACTATTAATGATTGGCTTACTCCTTTTTAATCGAAAATCTTTACGAGTTACCCGACGCCAAGTGCGTTTTCTTATTGTATTTGGACTTATTCAAACAGCACTGCAGTATTTCTTTTTTTATAATGGATTGGCGAATACGTCAGGTATGCAAGGTGCGATACTCGTTTCAAGTGGAACTTTTTTCACGGTCATTTTAGCTCACTTTTTCTATAAGAATGACCGTTTGGATTTGGCAAAAGTTATCGGCTTAGTAGCTGGATTTGGTGGTATTATTATCGCCAACTGGGGTCAATCCTTCCAAATAGCCTTTCATTTAAATGGGGAAGGATTCATGATAATATCAGCGTTAACAGGTGCAATTGGTACGATTATGGCGAAAGAAATGGCAGTGGGCATTCATCCCTTCGCCTTAACTGGATATCAACTAACATTTGGTTCGTTACTTATGTTAGCTGTGGGGGTACCACAAATGCACGAGCATGCGATTGTCTTTACACCTTTAGGTTGGGGATTATTAATCTATTCTGCACTTTTATCAGCAGTTGCCTTTGCACTTTGGTACTCCATTCTTAAATATAATAAAGCAGGAGAAATAAGTATTTATAAATTTGTAACACCTGTTTCTGGCGCAGTATTATCCGCCTTTTTTATCCAAGGAGAGACATTAGATGGATATATTTTAGGAGCCTTGGTGCTTGTTGCAGTGGGGATTATCGCAATAAATATTAAAAGTAAAGGAAAAGCAGTTGAAGGTCCAATACGGCACTCATCATCTTCATGATGTGCAGGTGTGAAAGATATACCTTTACAGATTATTGGATGTGTAAATGTATTAAAATGCACCAAACTATATAATAGTATTTTTTTCACGGATGAGGATTTGAAACTTTTCTTGAAATCCGCGAAAGAGTATAATAATACTGTTTCATAGTGAAAGGTGGCCAAAAGAACGTGCTAGGTATAGAATTTACATCGGCATCATTACTAGTGTTATTACAAATCATCGCTATCGATATTGTATTGTCTGGGGATAATGCAGTAGTGATTGCAATGGCAACAAGACGTTTACCTAAAACACAGCAGAACACCGCAATTTTAGTTGGTACTGCAGGAGCGGTAATATTAAGAATTATTTTTGCAACGCTTATTGTTTATTTATTAAAGATTCCGTATGTCCATCTTATTGGGGGATTGCTTCTCTTATGGATAGCTTATAAGGTTTTAGTGGAAGAAAAAGATACAGATGCCAATGTTACATCTTCAAATAGCTTATTAAAGGCCATATTAACGATTATCATGGCAGATGCATTAATGAGTTTAGATAATGTAGTCGCAATAGCTGGTGCTGCGAAAGGTCATATAGGATTACTTATTATTGGGGTCGCAATTAGTATCCCGATTATGATTTTTGGTTCTAAATTAATCGTTCGTGTGATGGACAAGCATGCTTGGATTGCTTATATTGGATCGGGAATTTTAGCGTGGACAGCGACGGGGATGATTGCAGAGGAACAAATTATAATGAATATATTGGACTTGGATAAAAAAATTGAGCTTTACGGTTTGATGGTTGTTGTGACTGCTCTTGTTTTAGTGAT
This sequence comes from Paracerasibacillus soli, assembly GCF_042432965.1. Lineage (NCBI taxonomy): Bacteria > Bacillati > Bacillota > Bacilli > Caryophanales > Bacillaceae > Paracerasibacillus > Paracerasibacillus soli. Next base: position 95,070 of record NZ_JBHLWL010000036.1, read on the forward strand.
TGGATATACACGAAATAAAAGGAGCCGACTTAAAAGTTCATAATTGCTCTATTTCTTGCGTGTTAATTTGCCGCAAGTCCCCTATAGCAAGAGGAGCAATAGCTTAATAAAAGTCTGATTCAATCAATCAGTAGGGAAATACAGCTCCTCACTGAATGAAGTTTTATTTTATGGATTAACAATATTACAAGCGAATTGAAAAGCAAAATACCGAAATTCGGGGTGTTATTCGAAATGAATGACACTCTTTTTGTTTTGCAGAAATAATAATTGGCTGTCAAAGATTATTATGTAAAATAGCTATTAGTATATCTTATTTTTATTTGAAAGTTTGCAGGAATCTTTCACTACTATATCGAATATGTATAGTTAAATGTAAGCGCTTACCCAAAGTGGTTTACTAGAAGGTAAAAAATCAAAAAAAGGAGGATACAAATGGTTCAAACATTTTGGTCACTTATACCCCCTCTTTTGGCAATTGGCATGGTCCTATTGACAAGGCGCGTATTACTTTCTTTAGGTGTAGGGATTGTAGCTTCTGCTTTATTCGTTAAAAGTTTTCATCTGACTGATTCCTTTTCACTTATTTGGAGTGCATTTAGAAGCGTATTTTGGGAGGAGGGAAGTGTAAACACATGGAATGTATTTATTTTACTTTTTGTGCTCATGCTAGGGATTTTAACTGCTTTTGTAGGTATGATGGGCGGAACACAAGCATTCGGTGAATGGATGGTGAAACGAGTTAAAACCCGGGCAGGGGCACATTTAATGACGATGTTTCTTGGAGTTATTGTATTTATTGATGACTATTTTAATAGTTTGACGGTAGGACAAATTGCAAAGCCGGTAACGGATAAACATCGGATTTCCCGCGCGAAACTAGCCTATATTGTTGATTCCACTTCAGCACCTGTATGTGTAGTGGCGCCAATTTCAAGTTGGGGGGCGTATATTATCGGTTTAATTGGTTTTGTATTAACTACCCACGCTGTTACAGATATAACTGCATTCATGGCTTTTATATATATGATTCCGATGAATTTTTATGTTTGGGCCGCATTAGGCGTAGTTTTGGTTATCTCGTTAAGACAAGTAGATTTTGGTAGTATGAAAGTGCATGAAGAACAAGCATTGAGAACTGGAGAAGTAAAGCGTGCTGTAGATCAACAGACTAAATCAAAACATATGTTACCAACGAGTTCTTTTGGAAGAATCTCAGATTTAATTGTACCAATTGCTGTCCTATTTATAGCTACAATTGGTTTTATTTATTGGACCGGATATACGGAGGTGGATGGAAATGGTACTTTAATGGATATATTTGGTGAAGCGGATGTTGCGAAATCATTACTTTTTGGGGGAATTACGAGTTTAGTTGTTACGTTTATATTGTTTTTTAAACAAAGTAAACAAAGTCATTTTAAAATGAGAGAATTCTTTAGTGGTGTAAAAGAAGGCGCAAAGTCTATGATTCCAGCCTTTCTCATTTTAATTTTTGCATGGACCATTGCTGATTTAATTGGTGAATTGGGAACTGGTGAATATTTAGCAGCCGTTGTGAAACAATCGAATATTAGCTTTTCACTCATTCCTTTCGTTATTTTTATCATTGCTGGTTTTATTGCCTTTTCAACAGGAACCTCATGGGGGTCATTTGCGTTATTATTACCAATAGCAGGTTCAATTGCTGCAGCTACAGATATTTCCTTACTTTTACCACTTCTATCAGCTGTTTTAGCTGGAGCTGTATTTGGCGACCATTGTTCACCAATATCAGATACAACGATACTTTCATCAACAGGAACAGAATGTGATCATATTGATCATGTTACGACTCAGTTACCGTATGCACTCGTATCTGCTGGTATTGCAGGTCTTGGATACTTGGCATTGGGACTTACGAGTAGTGTACTTACTGGTCTAATTGTTGTATTAGTTAGTTTAATTATTTTATTTTTTAGCCTAAGGAAGAAAAACAATAGCCATTTTGAACAAGAAAAAGAGGATACGATTGCAAATTAAAAGATAAAATAAAAGTGAAAGGAACGATTTGTATGTTAAAGGATGTCGTAATGCGTCATAAATTGTCTGTCTTTTAAAAGTAATTGAAAACATGGGAATTATAAGATACAATATAGGCGAATATATGAAATGGCGTTTCATATATTGAAATAGGAGGATGGGAATGGAATTTGTTTCGCGAAAAGTAAATGATTTGCCACCATATTTATTTTCAAAAATTCAAGAGAAAAAAGAGGCACTTCAAGCGAAAGGGATGGATGTGATTGATTTAGGAATTGGGGCACCTGATCTTCCAACCCCGACATTTATTATTGACAAACTCATAAGGGAAATGAAAATCCCAGCAAATCATCGGTACTCTTCTTATAGTGGATGTAGGGAGTTTAGAGAAGCTGTCGTACATTTTTATAAGCAAAGATACGGTGTAACGTTGCACCCTGACGAAGAAGTTTTGACTTTAATCGGGTCAAAGGAAGGAATTGCAAATCTTGTTCAAACGGTTATTAATCCAGGAGATTATGTTCTCGTACCAGACCCTGGTTATCCGGTATACCGTACAGCTGTTCATTTAGCAAATGGTATTACAGTAGATCTTCCCTTGGATGCAGAAAATGGTTATGTGCCTATCTATTCTAAACTTACAGCGGAACAAAAGGAAAAGGCGAAGTTAATGTTCTTAAATTATCCCAGTAATCCAACGACAGCAACAATACAAATAAACACCCTTTTGGAAGCGGTTACATTTGCAAAGGAAAATAATATGTTAGTGGTCAACGATATGGCCTATGATTTAGTCACTTTTGCAGATTATGAATCGCCTAGCATACTACAAGTACCGCATGCAAAAGATAGGGCCATCGAATTTGGGTCGTTATCGAAAAGCTTTAATATGACTGGGTGGCGTATCGGATATGTAGTTGGTAATAAAGATGTTATTCAAGCGTTAGCCGCGTTAAAGAGTAACATTGATACAAGTCAGTTTTTACCGATTCAAAAAGCAGCAGCTGATGCACTAAAAAGTGACTTTTCGCATGTCAAACAACATGCGGCTATTTTTGAGAGACGAATGGAAAAACTTTATCAGGCATTGCATGAATTAGGTATACGAGTTGATAAACCAAGAGGAACAATATTTTTATGGGCAAAAGTACCAAATAGTTATACATCTATTGCATTCACAGATAAATTGTTAGAAGAAGCGGGAATTGTCGTCACACCTGGAAATGCATTTGGCCCGTCTGGAGAAGGGTATATTCGAATTTCACTTTCTGTATCAGAAGACCGTTTAGACGAAGTGATAAGACGTCTTCATCTATTAGACTTAAAGGGGGAACAGGCAACTTGAACAATCAAGCAGTCGCAAAAACGACGATGACAAGCGCGAAAGCAATTGTAACCTGTATAAAGAAAGAAGGAATCAGTAATGTATTTTGCGTTCCTGGTGAAAGTTATTTACCAGTATTAGATGCACTATATGATGAAACATCTATCCAAGTAATAGCTGCACGGCATGAAGGTGGAGCTGCCTTTATGGCAGAAGGATATGCCAAATCGACAAGAAAGCCTGGGGTAGTATTTGCAACAAGAGGTGTAGGAGCGACGAATTTATCCATTGGCGTCCATACTGCATATCAAGACTCTACACCAATGGTTGTATTTCTTGGCCAGGTGCATAGTAAATTTCGCGGAAGAGAAGGTTTCCAAGAAGTGGATTTAGATGAATTATTTAAACCGATTGCTAAATGGGCAGTGGAAATAAACGATCCTGAACGGATGCCTGAACTAGTGCAGCGGGCATTTCGCATTGCGAAAACAGGGCGCCCTGGACCCGTAATTGTTTCCTTACCTGAGGATGTTCTACCTGTTGAAACTGAAATGACATTTGGACCAGTTGCAGCAGTTCCAGAACCGACACCATCAAGAAATGAAATAAATGACGTTATCAACATGCTATCAACCGCAAACCAACCACTTGTCATTGCCGGGGGAGGAATAAAAAATGGGGCAGCAGAAGAAGCACTCGTCAACTTTGCGGAAAAGTTCTCCTTACCTGTTATGGTAGCATTTCGCCGACATGATGTGTTTCCAAATGAGCATCCGCTATATGCTGGTCATCTCGGACTAGGAACAAATAAGAAGGTTTTACAGTCGGTAAAAGATGCAGATGTTATTTTAGCATTAGGAACACGACTATCTGAAGTGACAACACAGGATTATACATTGATTGAAGCGGATCAAATACTTATTCATATCGATATTGATGATGAAACCCTTGGAAAGGTTTACGCTCCACATCTCGGTGTAGTGGCACATATGAAACCTGCATTAGAAGTGATACAAGAGGAGAATATTACGGTAACATGGGAGGATTGGTCAGCAACTTGCCATCAACGCTTTGTAGAAGCTAGTCATGTTGGTGTTGGAGAAGGCGATTATATTAATAAAAAAATCATCGCAACACTTCATAAAGAATTACCAGAAGATGCATTGTTAACAAATGATGCTGGAAACTTTGCTGGATGGTTGCATACGTATTTCCGATTTAAAAAGAAACATACGTATGTTGGGCCAACTTCAGGTGCGATGGGGTATGGCTTACCAGCTGCCATTGGTGCTAAATTAGCTTATCCCAAAAAGACGGTTGTTTCCTTATCAGGTGATGGTGGTTTTATGATGACAGTTCAGGAACTGGAAACTGCAGTGCGTTATCACATTCCTGTTATCGCTTTAGTCTTTAACAATAATATGTATGGAACGATACGGATGCACCAAGAAATGCATTATCCAGAACGAATTGTAGGAACAGATTTAGGCGATGTTTCATTCGCAAAATTAGCAGAGAGTGTTGGAGCAGTTGGCATTACGGTTGAAACGATAGAAGGTTTTAATGCAGCCTTTGCAAAAGCTTTGGCATTATATAAGCCCGTTGTAATCGAAATCTTAACTGATCAGGAGCAAATATCCGTTACATCAACAATTGAACAAATTCGTCATCGTAAATAATGGGAATGACATGTAAGAACTTGTAGGTGGAAATGATATAGGAGGTAATATTTATGGCAAACACAATGATGGATGTAAAATCGTTAAAAAACTTTATTAATGGAGAATGGAAGGAAGTAGAAGGTGAAACAACTGCTGTGATCAATCCAGCAACTGGAGAGACGGTCGTTCATGTTCCGTTGTCAACGAAAGAAACAGTAGATGAAGCCGTAGTTGCAGCAAAGTTAGCACAAAAAGAGTGGGCTATGGTTCCAGCCCCACAGCGAGCAGAAGTTTTGTATCGGGTAGGGCAAATTATGAAAGACCGTAAAGAAAAGCTTTCTCAATTACTTACATTAGAAAATGGAAAAGTAATAGAAGAAGCACGTGGAGAAGTGCAAGAAGGCATTGATATGGCATTTTATATGGCTGGGGAAGGTAGACGTTTATTTGGCCAAACAACACCTGCAGAACTACAAAATAAATTTGCTATGAGTGTGCGCGCACCAATTGGTGTAGTTGGGATTATTACGCCATGGAACTTTCCAATCGCAATAGCCACATGGAAGTCATTTCCGGCAATTGTTGCGGGAAATGCGGTTGTTTGGAAACCGGCAACAGAAACACCGATTATGGCTTATGAATTAGCAAAAATTTATGAAGAAGCTGGACTGCCTAAAGGAGTTATTAATGTAGTCTTTGGCTCGGGCTCATCTGTTGGTGATGCCATGGTACATCATAAGGATATTCGTGTCATTTCCTTTACGGGATCCAACGAAACGGGGAGTCATATTGCAGCGGAGTGCGGAAGACAGTTGAAAAAGGTTTCCTTAGAAATGGGCGGAAAAAATGCAGTAATCGTGATGGATGATGCGGATATTGAATTAGCAGTTGAAGGAATTATTTGGAGCGCGTTTGGTACGAGCGGGCAGAGATGTACCGCATGTAGTCGCGTTATTGTTCATGAAGATGTAAAAGAGACCTTGGAAGAACGATTATTAGTTGCAATGGAGCAATTAACGATTGGTAATGGGCTCGATGAAAAAGTAAAAGTTGGTCCAATTATTAACCAAGCTGGTATGGAGAAAATAAAGAAGTATATTGAAATTGGTAAAAATGAAGGCGCGAAATTACTGGCAGGTGGATATGTATTAACGGAAGGTGAGCATAAAGAAGGAAACTATTTTGCACCGACATTATTTACAAATGCAACAGCTAATATGCGCATTGCACAAGAGGAAATTTTTGGACCAGTCGTTTCTCTCATTCCGGTTAGAAGCTTTGAAGAAGCGATTGAAGTAAACAATAGCGTAACATACGGTTTATCTAGTTCTATATTTACAAAAGATGTGAATCGTGTTTTCCAGGCGCAACGTGATCTAGATACAGGAATTGTTTATGTGAACGCTGGAACAACAGGTGCTGAGATACACTTACCATTTGGTGGTTCAAAGGGTACTGGAAATGGATATCGTGATTCAGGTGTGCAGGCATTAGATGTATTTACGGAATGGAAAGCAATTTATGTCGATTACAGTGGAAAGTTGCAACGTGCACAAATTGATGTGGAGTAAGAAAGTAGTTAGATAGGCATGTAGATGGGGATGTAACGAACCATTTGGAAAAGTACACGATAAATAATAAAAAAATGAACCATAAAGGAGCGTGAACACTATGAAAATAGGTGTATTAGGATCTGGATTAATGGGAAAAGTAGCTGCAAGAGATCTTGTTAAAAGTGAAAGGGTAAAAAAGGTAGGGTTAGCGGATATTGATCTTGCAAGGGCACAAACCGTTGTGAATCAATTAAATTCTCCTAAACTTACAGCATATGCAGTAGATGCAAGTGATGAAATAGATTTAGCAAATTATATGCGTGAGTTTGATGTTGTCATTAATGCATTATTTTATTCCTTCAATCAAGTCGTAGCAAAAACAGCTATTCAAGTTGGTACACATTCCGTTGATTTGGGAGGCCATATTGGTCATATAACAGATAAAGTACTTGCTATGAACGAGGAAGCGCAGACTTCGCAAGTGACGGTAATCCCTGATTTGGGAGTTGCACCTGGGATGATCAATATTTTAGCTGGTTACGGGGTAAGTAAGTTAGATAAAACCGAATCTATTAAATTGTATGTTGGAGGAATCCCTGTTCAGCCCGAACCACCATTAGAATACAATCACGTCTTTTCGATGGAAGGATTGTTTGACCATTATACAGATCCTGCACTTATTATTCGCAATGGAGAAAAAGTCGAAGTACCGGCATTATCTGAGGTGGAGCAAATCCATTTTGAAAAGTTTGGTCCATTAGAAGCTTTTCATACTTCAGGTGGTACATCAACATTATCGCACTCCTATCCAGATTTAAGTACATTAGAATATAAAACAATTCGCTATCGTGGTCACGCTGAAAAATTTAAATTACTGGTTGATTTAAATTTAACGCGCTCTGATTATGAAGTAGAAGTAAATGGGGAAAAAGTAAATCCACGTGAGGTACTTTTAAAGGTACTTGATCCTATTGTCGAATTAGGAGAAAAGGACGATGCTGTTCTGCTTCGCGTAGTTGTTTCTGGTTCTAAAGATGGTAAACCTGCTACCTATGCATATGAAATGACAACCTTTAAGGATCGAGAGAGTCACGTTACAGCCATGGCTAGGGCAACAGCAAATACAATTTCAGTTGTAGCTCAATTAATTGCAAATGGAGAGATTTCAAAAAAAGGTGTTTATCCTCCAGAACAAATCGTACCAGGGAGAATATATATGGAGGAAATGGCAAAACGTGGTGTCATAATAAAGGAATATGTAAAAATAGCGGCAGATAAAAATGTGTCAGTTTAGTTAAATGGAGGTCGATTGAAAGGGGCTGGGACATAAAGGGGTCAGACCCCCTTATGTCCCGGCCTCCAATGTAAAGGGAGTATAAGCGATGAATCAAAGTGTAGCCAAAGCACTACAACTACTTGATTTATTTACTGAGGAACAACCGGAGTGGTCGTTAAAAGATATATCGAAGCAATCAGGTATCCCAAAGCCGACAGCATATCGTTTATTAACAACACTGGAATCAGGAAACTTTGTCTTTAAGATGAAAACAACGGAACATGACAGTCGGTATCGCCTCGGGTTAAAATTATTGGAGATGGGTCAGCTTGTGTCAGAACAACTCGAAGTACGTAAAATTGCCCTTCCATTTATGCAGATGTTAGCAAATGACATAAATGAAGTCATCCATCTTGTCATAGTTAATCAAAATAAAGCTGTTTATATTGAAAAGGTAGAAAATACACGCGCACTACGACTGTATACAAAAGTAGGCAAAAGTACACCACTATACATGGGGTCAGGCCCCAAATTACTATTAGCCCACTTACCAATTGATAAGCAACGTGAAATATTTCGTGAAGTAGGTAATAAACAATTACGCGATGGAAGGGTCATAGATGAGAGGCGATTGAGGGAGGAACTAGTAGAAATACGTAAACAAGGCTTTTCATATAGTGTTGGTGAACAAGATCCCTATACGACAGGGATCTCATATCCTATTTTTGATTATCGTGGACATGTTATTTCGGCTTTAACAGTAAGTGGTCTATCAAGTTATTTCGAAGGAGATAATTTAAGGCGAATTAAGAATCAAACAGAAGTAACAGCAAGACAAGTATCTAGAAAGTTAGGTTTCAACTAATGCAACAAGGAAGGGAACGGAATGATGAAGACAATTTTTATTGCAGGGCATGCAAGATTTCCCTCGGGAATGGCGGCTAAAAGTGTCTATGAGACACTTACCATAACAGCAGAAATTGATAAAAAGTATGGTGTTATTGTAAATGCAGGCTGTACTTTAGCAACTTTGCATGGAAGAGAGTTTGTCCAACAATTACTACGTGGTCATAGTTTACAAGACGGCATAGAGCAACCTATGGAGGAATTAAAAAAGTATTATTTAGGAAAGGCTGGTAATGCCTTGGCATCCGCATTAAATGACTTATATAAACAATATAAACTAAAAGGTTCTGACTGATAGCGTTGAACTAGTAGAAGGGGATACTTATGTTGATTCGCGAAATAGAAGAAAAGGATAATAAAATAATAGAGAAAATTATTAAACAATCATTGGAATCATTTGACTTAAATATTCCTGGCACAGCTTATTTTGATCCTCAACTAGGTAGTTTATATCAATATTATAAGCAACATAAAAATGCGAAATATTGGGTTGCAGTGAATGAGGAAAATAAAGTAGTTGGCGGTGTAGGTATTGCACCATTCGGAAAAAAGGTGGACGTTTGTGAGCTACAAAAGCTTTATATTATACCTGAATATCAAGGAATAGGTTTATCAAAGCAACTCATGAAAATAGCACTTGAGTACGCCAAAAAACATTATGCATACTGTTACTTAGAAACATCAAAGAAACTGCAAACCGCGAATTGTTTATACGTAAAATTAGGTTTTCAACAACTTGAAAAAGCTTTAGATGATACGGAACATATTGCGATGGATACCTGGTATATAAAAGACTTATCATGAAGCAGAAATGAATCACGCTATCACAGACTTTCTGAAAGAGAAAGCTAATTACATTGTGATATTACGCTATTTAGGGCTAGCATCTTTACGCATGGAGTCCTAGGATAGTGATTGGCTACGATATTGAAATGACGCGATATATAAATAAAAGATAAAGCTAATCATGATAAAGGAAGGCACATGTTCACGCACTAAAAAAAGGAGATCCACATGAAATCAAGGTTTAAAAATTGAATTCATGTGGAAATTTATTTTAAGGGGATTTGTCCCCAAAATCTAGTAATGATTATCTGAGCTAACGATAAGGGGGCACAGTTAATTTATCGTTCTATTCCAATGGACACAAATTTCTTTTCAATAAACTCTTCCATACCATGGTGTCCACCTTCTTTACTGTTACCAGACTGTTTAATTCCACCAAAAGGTGCTTCAGGAACAGCAGGGAAAACATCATTTACACCAACGATTCCGTAATCGAGCTTTTCAGAAACGCGTAATGTACGGCTCGTGTTTTCTGTAAAAATATAAGCGGCTAAACCATAATCCGTGTCATTTGCTTTTTGAATAACAGCTTCTTCATCTGTAAACGTTTGGATTGGAAACAGTGGTCCAAATGTTTCTTCGTTCATGACAATCATATCGTCTGTTACATTTGTAATAACAGTTGGTGGACAGAAGTATCCATTTAAATTTTTATCAAGTTGTTTCCCACCAGATAAAATGTGCGCACCTTTTCCTAAAGCATCATCTAAATGTTTTTGTACCTTTTCACATGCAGCTTGGCTAATAAGTGGACCAAGATCCGTGTCATCATCTAAACCGTTTCCTACAATCAATTGATCAACCTTTTCTTTTAATAATGTGGTAAATTCCTTCGCGATAGATTCATGTACATATAATCGATTTGCACAAATACAAGTTTGGCCGTTATTTCGGAATTTACTCGCTAGTGCTAAGGTCGCAGCTTTTTCTAAATTCGCATCATCAAATACAATGAGTGGCGCATGCCCTCCGAGTTCCAATGAAACTTTCTTTAATTGGTTTGCACTTTCACGCATTAAGTATTTTCCGACTGCTGTAGAGCCGGTAAATGTAATAAGTGAAACTTTCTTATTTGTAAGCATCTCCTTACCAATTGCTTCTGCATCTCCGGTAACAAGGTTAACAACACCAGCTGGCATCCCGGCTTTTTCAAAAATCTTGATGATTTCGATAGCTGATAAAGGTGTTTCGGGAGATGGCTTGAGCACAACCGTACATCCAGCAGCGAGGGCGGGACCTAGTTTTCTCGTAATCATGGATGAAGGGAAATTCCAAGGTGTGATTGCTCCGACGACACCCACGGGTTTAGGTATTACGAGCATCCTTTTTCCAGAAATAGAAGAAGGAAGCCATTCCCCGTAACTGCGTGCCGCCTCTTCGGCATACCATAATAAAAATTGGGCAGCTCCTTTTACCTCACCAATTGCTTCTTTTAGTGGTTTTCCTTGTTCAATGGTTAAAATTTCCCCGAGTCGCTCAGCATCTTCTAACATGAGTTGGGATGCTTTGTATAAAAATGTAGAGCGTTTTCGACCTGGCATGGAACTCCATAATGGAAATGCTTGAGCAGCTGCTTCAATTGCCTTTTCCGTTTCTACACCTCCACCATTTGCTACTTCTGTAAGTGGTTCTAATGTTGCAGGGTTATAAACGGTTACTAATTTACTCGGATCTAAATCCTCCCATTTTCCATCAATATAAATACTCTTCGTTCGTTTTTTAATCATGGATAAGACCTCCCCTTTCATCTTCCTTTAGTGTATACGCATTATAAATAGGGTAACGCACCCTGTTTCTCTTTGTAAACAAAGGTGCGTTATACGATACTATTTTACTAGTTCTGTAGATTCCCAGGCAGGTAGCATTTTATTCAGCATCTTATCTTGACGATACCCTAACACATATTCTGCCTGCATAATTGTATGAATTTCACGAGTTCCTTCATAAATTACCGGTGCTTTTGAATTTCGTAAATAACGCTCTACCGGATATTCATCTGAGTAACCGTAAGCACCATGGATTTGAACGGCATCATCAGCAGCTTGGTTGGCAAAATCACAAGCTTGCCATTTTGCAAGTGACGTTTCACGTGTATTACGCTTTCCTTGATTTTTTAATTCCCCGGCTCGATAAACAAGTAAGCGACTCATTTGTAAGCCGGCTTCCATTTTAGCAATCATTTGCTGGACGAGTTGGTGGCGTCCGATTGGTTTCCCGAAAGTATCACGTTCATGACAATATTTTACACTTGCTTCCAAGCATGCCATGATTTGTCCAACTGCACCAGCTGCAACAGTGAATCTACCATTATCTAATGCAGCCATCGCAATTTTAAATCCTTCACCTTCTTCACCAAGAAGATTTTCTTGCGGAACTTTCACATTTTCAAAAAATAATTCACCTGTATTCCCAGCACGGATACCTAATTTTCCTTTTGTTGCTTTTGAGGAGAAGCCTTCCCAAGTACGTTCAACAATAAAGGCGGAAATACCGTGATGTTTTTTGGATTTATCAGTATATGCAAACACCAAGAAGTGATCTGCAGTATCACATAAAGATATCCACGTTTTTTGTCCATTTAGTATATAGTGATCCCCATTTTTCACGGCTGTGGATTGAAGTGATGCAACATCAGAACCAGCCGCAGGTTCCGTCAATCCAAAGGCCCCGATTTTATCCCCTTTTGCTTGTGGAATTAAATATTTCTGTTTTTGTTCCTCATTTCCCCATTGCAATAAAGTCATACTATTTAAGCCGGTGTGCACAGATACTGCGGTCCGGAACGCTGTATCACCACGTTCTAATTCCTCACAGACGATAGCAAGTGCATTATAATCCATACCGCTACCGCCATACATTTCAGGGATACAAACCCCCATTAATCCAAGCTCAGCTAATTTCGGCATAATGGTCGGATCAAATTTTCCAGTACGGTCCCAATCTGCGATATGTGGCATAATTTCTTTATCAACAAATCCTCTCACGGTTTGTCGTAACATATTTTGTTCTTCCGTAAATTCAAAATTCATTATCTCCATCTCCTTTAGTATTGAAAAATATTTTCATATGGAATGTAACAGCGTATACATTCACTCTTTATGCTGGTTCATGTTTAAAACTTCATCCTGATGTTCACCAATTTCAGGCGGGTGATGACGAATAGATACAGGGGTCCTCGATAATTTTAAAGGACTGCCAATCATTCGAATTGCTCCAGCAACTGGATGTTCATAATTAATAAACATATTTCGTGCACGTAATTGTGGATCATGTTCGACTTCTTGTAAGTTTTGGATTGGGCCACATGGAATTTGATATGACTCACATTTTTCTTGCCAATAACTAGTTGGTTTTAGTAGAAACTTTTCTTGTAATTTAGGTACAAGTAGTTCCCGATATTTTACACGCTCTGGATTTGTGGAAAATCTCTCATCTTGAGCTAAATGATCTGCTTGTAAAATTGCACAAAGTGCCTGGAATTGGTGGTCGTTGCCGACAGCGATAACCATCTCTCCATCCATCGTTTGAAATGTTTGATACGGTACGATATTTGCATGGTGGTTACCAAGTCGTGTCGGTATCTCGCCGGACATTAAATAATTACTACCGATATTAACTAACGAACTTACTGCAGTATCGTATAAGGAAATATCTAACTTTTGTCCTTTCCCTGATTGTGTTCGTTCTAATAATGCTCCTTGAATTCCGATACACGCGTATAGACCAGTTAAAATATCAGTAATTGCCACTCCCATTTTTTGTGGACCAGATTGTTCATTGCCGGTAATGCTCATAAGTCCACTCATTGCCTGAATAATAAAGTCATAACCAGGTAAATGTTTATAAGGTCCTGTTTCTCCAAATCCAGTGATGGAACAATAGACGAGCTGCGGATTAATAGATGCTAACGTTTCGTAAGTAAGGCCGAACTTTTCCATCGTTCCAGTTTTAAAGTTATGAATGATGACATCACTTTCTCTTACAAGTTCTTTAATTTGCTCAATTCCTTCAGGAGATTTTAAATTGATTGTGATACTTTTTTTATTACGATTTGCACACAAATAATAGGCGCTCACATCTTGTTGAAAAGGCGGTCCCCATTTTCTTGTATCATCACTACCACCAGGAGCTTCAACTTTTATAATTTCGGCACCAAGGTCCCCTAAAATCATCGTACAATAAGGTCCTGCTAATACACGTGATAAATCCAGTACTCTAATATGCCCTAACGCACTATTTGACATCATTTCACCTCACTTTATATATATTCGATTTCAGATACATACATGTCGCAATTGGGAATAAATGTTTTTATCCTCAAATTGGATATAAAAAAACCAGCTCAAATTGAATGATGAACAATCAATTGAACTGGCTTTTTCCTGTTGTACTAAGCATGGCAGATGCTCTATGAACAGAATGGGCAGTTGCTTTATTGTATGCTATTTAGAAAATAACAGTACTTTAACACTTTAAATAGCTTTATGGATCATGTGTGCTGGACGTGGATTTCGTCTCTACATCATTCCATATTATTAGTATAATGTATTCTGAAATATTTGTAAACACCTTCTTTACCTTGATGAGGGAATATGCTTTCTTATTAAATAAATAAATAAAACCATATGAACTCAAATTTTACTCTGATTTCATATGGTTTATTCATTTTTAAAAGGGATTCTGTCCCATTTACACACATTATTTCGCTATTTTTTGTAGTTTACTAATCATTTGAATTGCTTTTCCAGTTCCAATTGCAACTGCTTCTAGTGGATTTGGAGCGAGATTAACAGGAACAAGTAATTCACCTGCTAACCAGTCTTTCATACCATGTAATAATGAACCGCCACCTGTAAGTACAATACCTCGATCGACGATATCTCCGCTAAGTTCAGGTGGGCAACTTTCCAATGTAAGCTTAATTGCATCTAAAATTTGCTCTAATGATTCTTTTAAAGAGCTATAAATCTCCGTTGATGAAATCGTAATTGTTTTTGGTAAGCCAGTAACCATGTCACGTCCACGAACATCCATCGTCTCTTCTTGGTGATCTGCAGTGGCAAAACCGATTTCCATTTTTATATTTTCAGCTGTCCGTTCCCCAATGAGTATGTTGTATTTCTTTCTTATATACTGGATAATTTCCTCATCCATTTTATCTCCACCTACTCGGATGGAATTAGAGGAAACGACACCGCCGAAAGAAATAATACCAATTTCAGATGTTCCTCCACCAATATCTACAACGACATTCGCAATTGGTTCATCTACAGGTAGGTCTGCTCCAATTGCTGCTGCAACTGGTTCTTCTATAATATGAACATGTTTGGCGCCGTAGCTTGAAATGGCATTGTGAATAGCTCTTCTTTCAACTGCGGTACTTCCTGTTGGGGTACACACAACAACAGTTGGTTTTCGCATCGAAGAACCAATCTTTTTGCTTACCTTTTTCAAAAAGATTTTTAGCATTTGTGCAGTAACATCGTAATCTGCAATGACGCCATCTTTTAGAGGGCGGATAGGCACAATATTCCTAGGTGTTTTTCCAACCATCTCTTTTGCCTCGGCTCCTGCGGCAATAACTTGCTTCGTATTTATATCAATTGCGACAACTGCTGGCTCATTTAACACAATACCTTTATTCTTTGTATAAATGAGGATATTTGCAGTCCCTAAATCAATTCCAATTTCTGCGTTAGAAAACATAATTTGTTCCTCCAGTGATGACTTTATATTGTTTAGTCTTCTCTTTTTTTAGTTCTTTATTGCGTGTGAACTAAGTTTTGTCGAAAACTTACATATTATATATGACTATTTACTAAGTTAATGCAAAGCGGGTAAGAAAATCAAGTGACATTTTGTTTACAAATCCCCCTTTGATGTAATATAACAAGCTTTCTCTCAACGTTGTCAAGGATAAATACATGGTAATACAATCCAGATGTTTAATCAATTTCCTAATTCTCCTAAATTCGGTATGTATGAAAACATTGTATTATAAAGGATTTATAAAATTACATGAAAAAGAAGAGTACTGTTATGATTACTTGGAAAATCCTGCTAGGTTTATTACAAAAAATGTATGGTATAGTAATTTCACAAAGCAACACAGCAACAAAGCATCACAAAACCAATATACAAGGAGAGTGTGCAAGAAATGTTTAAAAAGATAGCAGTAGTTACAACTTTATCAGCAACTTTATTGTTTGGAGGGGCTTTTCAATCAGCAGAAGCGTCTACCAAAGCACCAGAAACATCTGTTCAAACAACAGTCTATCAATCTACTAATGGCTTCTGGCAAGCCTTTACTATAAATAATATGGATCAATTTTTAGCAAAATATTTCCCGGGTTGGTTTAAAACAAGTAACACGCAAGTACAAAAACCAGTTCAAAAGCAACCAACTCAAACTAATCAACAAACTAATAAACAAGAAAAACCAGTTAAACAACCAGCAAAACAACCAGCAAAACAACCAGCAAAACAGCAACCAACAACTAATAAAACACCAACACAGACACAACAACAAGTTACGAAGCCACAATCAAACCAAACATCATCACAAGGATATACATTAAGCCAATTTGAACAAGAAGTTGTTACATTAACAAACCAAGAACGTGCAAAATACGGTCTAAGCCCGCTTAAAGCAAATTGGGAATTAAGCCGTGTTGCAAGAGAAAAATCACATGATATGGCAGTAAACAATTACTTTGATCATACAAGCCCAACTTACGGTTCACCGTTTAACATGATGAAAAACTGGGGAATTACGTATCGTACTGCTGGTGAAAACATTGCGAAAGGTCAACAATCACCTCAAGAAGTAGTAAATGCTTGGATGAATAGTGAAGGTCACCGTGCAAATATTTTAAATGCTGAGTTTACAGAAATTGGTGTAGGATATGAAGCACAGGGTAATATTTGGACACAACAATTTATTGGTCGATAATTAACAGATATACGTGAAAATGATATACACTTATTTCCTTTTAGGCTATCGAGAAATTCTCGGTAGCCTATTTTAATATAGCGTGAAAAGAACGCGCCTTATCTGTGGGAACATATTAACCATAAACCATTTTACATTTTTTTCTATAAGCCTATCAACTTTTTAGTAGCAAAAATAAATGTTATGGAGATTTAATTCTTATTTATTAGGAATAATAAGTAATTGGCTAGTTATGAACATAACAGAAAAAGAAACAACTGCTTTTGAAAAGAATTGATGGAGAAGTTTCCTTTTATGAAACATGCACGAATTTGTAAGAAATTATGTTGGTTCCCGTTCCAATCTCCTGTATAATCAACTTTGGGGAGGATACAACATGATACACACAATAAAAATATATGGCTATGCGGCTTTACTCGTGATAGGAAGTTTATTTAATTTAAAAAAAGCAAAGAAAAAGCTTCGGTCACATGCAAGTCAAGAAGTTATAAACGAAATATTTGAAACTCCAAAAGTTGTTTCACAAAAAGTATTTCATAAAACTGGATCCCATATTACGATAAAAGGAAAAGAAAATATAACAGATGAGGCGGTGTTATATGTCGCCAATCATCAGGGGATATTTGATATTTTAGTTTTATTAGGATTTTTGGGAGAGCCAGTTGGATTTATTGCGAAAAGAGAAATTCAAAAATTACCGATTATCCGTAAATGGATGGAAATTGTACATTGTGTTTTCATTGATCGAAATGATCGCCGCCAATCAATTTGTGCAATTCAACAAGGAACTCAAAATTTAAAAGAAGGCCATTCTATGGTTATTTTTCCAGAGGGAACCCGAAGTAAAGGAAAAGGTTTGAGCTCTTTCAAACCAGGAAGCTTAAGGCTTGGTACAAAAGCGAATGTTCCCATTGTCCCTATTACAATTGAGGGGACTTATAAAATGCTTGAAGAAACAAATCGTATAAAACCAGCAAATGTAATCATTTCCATTGGAAAGCCAATCTATCCGGAAGCATACGAAAAAATGAATAGTAAACAATTAGCAGCACATTTACAGGAGAAAATATCTGACGAATTAGCGATATTAAAGAGCTGAGGAAAGCTGAAAAAGGGGTTTGGCCATAAAAATGGACAAGCTCCTTTTATTTTGGATAGTTATAATAGTATCCAAATTAGAAAATGACCAATGAGCAAACAGTTAATCTCTTCTTTTAATGGGATAGCGGCATATTTAGCTAAATTATCCTAAATCCAGTGAATCACTTAATAAATACGACAATTTCCTTTTCTTTGCTACTTTTAGCTTTATCCTTTATATTTTGGATAGATACTATTTTAATCCGATGGGACAAGCTGCTTGCTTCAACAGGAGAGAATATTTGCATAAACTATATGTAGCGATAAGAAAGTAAGATTGTGAGGTGTTTGCATATGGTTCAAGGAATAGTGAACTGGAGCACGGAATTAAATGAGGAATGGTTGCAGAACTATGTAGATGATTGGGTTGCATTTTATCGTAAACATACAAAAGACGGGGAAGTTGCATCCTATATTCCAAAATTACAAGAAGCAAATCCTCATCATTTGGGAATTACGATTATTGGAAATAATGGTTTGGAAATTAGCTCCGGTGATGTAGAAATTCCGTTTACAATTCAAAGCATATCAAAAGTGATTAGCTTTATAGTCGCTTGTATGGAACGTGGAGTATCCTATGTGTTGGACAGAGTGGACGTGGAACCTACTGGCGAAGCATTTAATTCTATTATGCACATAGAAATGAATCAAGTAAAAAAACCATTTAATCCATTTGTGAACGCTGGGGCGATCACGATAACCTCCATGTTAAATGGAAATACATCAGATGAAAAATTAGCATCTATTTTAAATATGCTGGAGAAAATGCTTGGTTATCGTCCTGTTCTCGATGTTGATATTTATGAATCCGAACGAGATTCGTCGATGCGCAATCGTGCAATTGGATATTATTTATTAGAAACAGGTTTACTGGAATCTGATTTAAATATAACGTTAGAGACATACTTTAAGCAATGTTCAATTGAAATTTCTGTTCATGATCTAGCAAAAATAGGCTTAATTTTAGCGAATGATGGATTTGATCCGCAGCGTAATGAAGAAATCATACCAAGACAAATTGCACGAATTACGAAGGCGCTTATGTTAACGTGTGGCATGTATGATGCATCTGGGAAATTTGCAACCTATGTTGGTGTACCAGCAAAAAGTGGTGTATCTGGAGGAATTATTGCGGTCGCTCCACCAAGGGTAAGAGACGAAGCAATGCCTTTTCTATCGGGGTGTGGAATTGGTGTGTTTGGTCCATCTTTAGATGACAAGGGAAACAGTGTTGCGGGTATAAGATTATTACGACATATTGCTTCACAATGGGATTTAAGTATTTTTTAGCATGCACTAGTCATACCTGTCAATGTCAGCAGATGAATAATTGGAGGTGAAAAGATGTGTGGTCGTTATACATTACTTGCCGATGAAGTTGATATTTTACAAGAATTTTCTATTTCCCGTCCGATTGAAGGGTATACACCAAGTTATAATATCGCACCTGGGCAAAATGTTTTGGCGATTATTCATGATGGAAAAGAAAAACGGGCCGGTTATTTACGTTGGGGGCTTGTTCCGTCGTGGGCAAAAGATGAAAAAATAGGTTATAAAATGATTAACGCACGTAGTGAAACAGTACATGAAAAGCCAAGCTTCAAAAATTTGTTAGCCCGCAAGCGTTGCTTAATTATTGCGGACAGTTTTTACGAATGGAAAAAGCTAGCTCAAGGTAAGCAAGCTAAACGTATTCAAGTGAAAAAACGTAAATTATTCGCGTTTGCCGGTCTTTGGGATAAGTGGGTGCAAGATGAGCGGGAGTTATTTACTTGTACGATTTTAACTAAGGATTCTAATGAATATATGCAAAATATACATCATCGTATGCCAATCATTTTGCCTAAAAATCAAGAAGATGAATGGATAAAACCACAAAAAGTGAAAGCAGCGGGAGCACAGCAATTTTTAGAACGCATAAAAGTTGACCCATTTACAGCGTATGATGTATCCGAGTATGTGAATGCTGCGCGAAATAATGATGAGAAGTGTATTGCTTCACTTGTATAATCAATCTAATTGATAAAGGCATAGATTTTTTAAAATAAATCTATGCCTTTATCATGCTTAAATATAAAATGAGCACATTCACTATAATTTAGTACCAAGTAATGAGGGATAGAAATATCACAAATTTACCTGCTTCACTATTTGATTTCTAATGGCAATTCTTTTTCACTAAGGTAATTTTTCGATATAATAGATAAGAAAATCAAGGTGTACAATAGCCGTACCATGTTGGATTGTATTGTATCATGATAAAATAGAAGGGATGGCGATGGGGTGATTCGTGTTTTATTCGTCTGCTTGGGAAACATTTGTCGATCCCCAATGGCAGAAGCAATTTTTCGTGATTTAATCAAAAAGGAAGCACTCGAACAATATATTACAGTTGATTCTGCTGGAACTGGTTCGTGGCACATTGGTAATCCACCACATAAAGGAACAAGAGATATTTTAACTCAACATCATATTTCATACGAAGGAATACAAGCGCGTCAAGTAAATAGTGGCGATTTTGGTCATGATAATTATATAATTGCAATGGACGATCAAAATATAAGCAGTTTAGAAGCAATGCAAAAGGAGAAACAGAATATTACCATTGCAAAATTGCTTGATTTCGTTGATGATGTTAAAGACAAGAATGTACCAGACCCATATTTTACCGGTGACTTTCATCATACATATGCGTTAGTTTTAGCTGGTTGTAAAAACTTATTAGGGCATATTAAAAAGAAACACCAAATATAAAAAAGTGAAGGAGCGATCATCATGGGAAAACGAAAATTATTAACAAGTATCATCTTAGGTGCAACGGTCGGAGGAATAACTGCTTTATGTGATAAAGAAGTAAGGCATTATGCAAAAGAAAAATGGGGTAATTTTAAGAACTCTTCTACTTATGCTTTAAAACATCCTGCAGAAGCGGCGAGAAATGTACAATTTGCGATGAATCAGTTACATGATAATTTAAATTACCAAACAGAAAATGCAATTAATGCATTAGAACAAGTAGAAAGTACGATTGGAAGTGTAACTGGTAAAGTAAAGAGAATTAATAAATAAATAAATATTTTTGATTCATTTTCTGTTTACAAGGGAATATAATTATGGACAAGGTTAAAATTTATAGCAGGTAAAGTTACCTACTTCAAGAATTTGAGGAGATTGGAAGAAATAAATGGGCATTAAAGCAGAGGTAAAGCTTCACTTTTCAACTATTAAAACAGTAGGGGAGTACGAAAGTCCCTACTGTTGAAAATTCACATTATAATCATAACTGGGGGAGAGTGATGATTTGAAAGATATTGTTACATTTATCAAGCTGTTATATAAACGAATAGCAGATGATGATGTGTTTGGCTTAGCCGCGCAATTATCGTATTTTTTTCTGTTATCACTATTCCCTTTACTTATTTTTATGATTACCTTAATTGGCTATCTACCATTTGACGAACAAGCACTATTAGATGCAATTGCTTTAGTTGCTCCAGCAGAAACGGCAGATTTTATTACATCGAATATTTCTACGATAGTAAACCAACAAAGTACAGGTCTTTTGTCGATTGGGATCATTGGAACTTTATGGTCGGCATCGAATGGAGTGAATGCGCTTATTAAAGCGCTCAATCGTGCCTATGAAGTAAAAGAAGACCGTTCTTTTCTTGTTGCAAGGTTAATCGCAATTGTTTTAACAATTGCAATGGTCGCGGTTATAGTAGTGGCAATTTTACTTCCTGTTTTAGGCAGAATGATAGGCGTATATGTTTTTTCTTTTATTGGGTTGTCAGATGACTTTATTACCGTATGGAATACTTTACGTTGGGTTATTTCGTCGATTGTATTTTTAATTGTTTTTATTGCACTTTATATGCTTGCACCAAATCGACGTGTTTATTTTAAAGATGCAATATGGGGGGCGTTATTTACTACATTTAGTTGGCAACTTGTCTCCTATGCGTTTTCTTACTATGTCAGTACAATTGGTAATTATTCCGCTACATATGGAAGTCTTGGAACCGTCATTATTTTAATGATTTGGTTTTACATATCGGGAATTATCATTATCATTGGTGGGACCATTAATGCTATTCATGAAGTGCAAAAGTTTCATTATAAAGCATAAAGTTAAATAGCTACCTGAATAGGTAGCTATTTTAAGTATCGCATTCTTTGCCAAAGATAGGATTGCGAGGAGACAGATGTAGAAAAAAAGCTATAAAAGACTGATCGTATAAGCAGCACACAAAATATGGAGGGATATTTATGAAGTTTCAGTTAACAGAGCATGGTGTAAGTACAGAATTTGACTTTGGAAAATTAGATATTTCTGGTGATGCACAGTATGGATTCCGACCTTTTCAGTTAATGGTAGCATCTATTGTTGGATGTAGCACATCTGTATTTCGGAAAATATTAGTAAAGCAGCGTATCGATATAGAAGATATTATTTGTGAAGCGGAAGTGAAGAGAAATCCGAATGAGGCAAATAAAATCGAAGAAATAATGCTTACTTATTATGTGAAGGGACAACAATTAAAAGAAGAAAAGCTACAAAAAAGCTTAGCCATTGCTAGAAAAAACTGTGCAATGGTTCGGTCGGTTGAGGATAGTATAACGATCAATGAGACAATCATCATTGTAAGTAAATAAATATAATCTGAATTAGCTTGTATAATATTCGTGTATTCGAAAAAAATAAAGCAAAAAGAGAGGATTGGGTACATGAATAAAGCTATTCGATTTAGTCTCATTTTTCTTTTGATTATGTTCTCGTTTATATCGCTATCGCCAACAACTGGCTTGGCAAAAGAAAAGAAAACAAAAAAGACAGATATATCAATTCCAGAACATGTAATAAGTATTTCAAAGGAAAACACATATCCAAATGCTAGTGAAGATCAAGAAGAAGTCGAACCAAGTGCGTTAACGAAAGAATTGTTGCAAGAACTAGATATTTCGGTAAAAAACCCAGATCTAATTAAAATGCTTAATGAAACAACGATAAAGCCTTCACCGATTGCAATCGGATATCGAGGGATGGTTTATTTAGGACGTTGGCCATTACATTATAAATCGTTGGAAACAACACCTAATTGGGAATACCAACAAATAAATACAAATGAATTAAATAATCTTGGTGGTGAGGCAACGCAGAAATTAAGTTATAACCAAGATGAGCAAAAAGAAGTAAAAGGCGCTTTAACAAGTAAAATTAATCAGTCTGACCAAGTTAAAAAGATGATGCTACTAGAAGCAAAGGCTAAAACGAAATTACCACTTTCATATCATACAGTTATCGGAAAAGGGACAAAGAAAACAAATTATTATAATGTCCCCATCAAAAAGTTTGGCTACTTGCACAGCTATGCACCGGCAATTAACGAAAGAGGACAAGTTACATTTGGAGAAGTTTATTTACAGTTAAAAGGGTCAAAAAAAGAGATTGTAATAAAAAATGTAACCAAACAAGGGATAGGAGCATGGATTCCAATTCAAGACCATCTATCATTTACCTTCCGATTAAACTAAAAAAACGAGGCACTTGTGCCTCGTTTTTTTTAGTTATAAAACAGATACTTTAGAAATAAACTATAATAACACCTCTTGACTTTATTACTTTATCACTTTATCATAGTAAAGTATAAGAGAGAGGGAAGGGGAAGAAACTAATATGGAATGGGTCGTAGTTGTTTCAGTACTTGTAATGTCAGTTTTGAGCTTGTCACGTGTTAACGTCATTGTTGCAATTCTTATCGCGGCAATAATAGCTGGGATAATGGCAGGCCTTCCAATAGTAGATACAGTAGACCTACTTGTAAATGGCATGGGTGGGCAAGCAAACACAGCGTTGAGTTATATTTTACTGGGGGCTTTTGCTGTAGCGATTAGTTACACGGGAATCACGACAATACTTGTAAATTTTTTAATCCGAAAACTAACTGGTAAAAAGACGATGCTCGTGCTCGTAATTGCTGGAGTTGCTTCATTATCACAAAATGTTGTACCAGTTCATATTGCTTTTATTCCAATTTTAATTCCACCACTATTGAAATTATTTGATCAAATGAGGTTAGACCGACGTGCAGTTGCGACGGCTTTAACATTCGGTTTAAAAGCACCATATATCATGATTCCGGCAGGCTTTGGACTTATTTTTCATCGTACAATTGTAGATGCCATGATTGATAACGGTGTAAACCTTACGATGAAGCAAGCAACTCTAGCCATGATTTTGCCAGGCTTAGCCATGGTTATTGGTTTGTTTATTGCAGTGTTTATTACGTATCGGAAAGATCGGATTGTTTCATTAGATGAAGATAAAGGAATGGAATTCGTTCAGAAGGAAGAACCGGTTACATTTAATAGAAAACACGCATTTACGATTGTTGCAATAATCGCAGCTTTAGCGGTTCAATTAATAACAAAAAGTTTAGTTCTTGGGGCTCTTGCTGGATTAATCATTATGTTTATCTTCATCGTTGTGCCATTTAAAGCTGGCGATGAGATTGTTGCAAAAGGTGTCGGCATGATGGGAACAATTGCATTTGTAATGCTCATTGCTTCAGGGTTCGGAAATGTTTTACGCGAAACAGGTGCGGTAGAAGCATTGGTGCAGGCTTCGTCTTCTTTTATTGGTAGTAGTAAAATAGGTGTTTCATTTGTTTTATTATTAGTTGGCTTAATTATTACAATGGGAATTGGCACGTCATTTGGAACAATTCCTATCGTTGCTTCGTTATTTGTGCCCATATGCGTTGCAGCGGGCTTTTCTCCCTTAGCAACCGCAGCTTTAATTGGTACAGCAGGAGCGCTTGGAGATGCTGGTTCACCTGCATCTGATTCAACACTTGGTCCAACATCAGGATTAAACGCAGATGGAAAACATAATCATATTTGGGATACTTGTGTCCCTACATTTATTCACTTTAATATTCCATTATTTATTTTTGGATGGGTTGCATCGTTGGTGTTGTAAAAAATAGTTAGATAAAGGCTGGGATATAAGGTCTGACCTTATTGTTTTACCTCAGCTTATTTTTATGAATGAAGAATGAAATACCCCGCAATGGAAATACTACATCTAGTAGAAAATAGATAAAAAGGTATACTTCATTACGAATAATTTACGAAGAACTATCAAAAAGTATGTGAAAAGGCGGGGTATGATGCGGAAATTTATATATAGTATCATGGCAGTAATGTTACTTGTAACTTTTACAAATGGAACATCTGTGGAAGCCAGCTTTGGGTGGGGCTATAAAAAGAATAATAAAAATGAAGTGCCTGATATAGGAAAGTATAAAGAAGTGCTTAAAAAATACGGTGCTTATTTTGTTGATTATTCTGGGGATAAAAATATCTATTTAACATTTGATAACGGTTATGAACAAGGGCACACGGAAGCCATATTAGATGTTCTGAAAGAAGAAGATGTTCCTGCAACTTTCTTTGTAACTGGACATTACGTGGAAACGGAACCTGATCTTGTAAAAAGAATGGTAGATGATGGGCATATTATCGGGAACCATTCCTATCATCACCCTGATTTCACAATTATTTCTAAGGAATCTATCCAAAAAGAATTAGAAACGCTTGAGGAAGCCGTAGCTGAGGTATCAGATCAAAAGGAATTAAAATATCTGCGTCCTCCGCGTGGAGTGTTTAATGATAATACATTAAAATGGTCCAATGAATTGGGCTATATTCACGTGTTTTGGTCACTAGCCTTTGCCGATTGGAATGTAAATAAGCAAAAAGGTTGGGAATATGCCTATGATCAAGTAATGAAGCAAGTTCATCCAGGAGCGATTGTTTTGTTACATACCGTTTCTTCTGATAATGCGGAAGCGTTAGCGAATATAATCAAAGAACTAAAAAATCAAGGTTACACGTTCAAAAGCTTAGATGAATTGGTGATGAAAGATAATTTACCAAAAGGAATATATGGACTTTGAATAGAATATCTATGGATGTAAAGGGCCTATTAAGTAGGCTCTTTTTTGATTGAAACATACATGGAGAGATATCGTGCTTACTCATCAATAAATGGTGTACATTTTTACTTTAAAACCTGTCTTTAGCCTAGAAGAAGCATATGTATAAAATACATCGGTAAGGAATTTGCTTACTTTTTACTATAAATATAACTGCAGAGAAAATACACGGAGACTCCTATGAGAGCATGAAGAAAGGAATTATCCCATTATAAATATTTTAAATATTTTATAATATTTGTTATAATCATTAAAAACAAGCAAGGGAGTTGAATAATTTGAAAAGAGAAGAACTGTTAGCGCCAAAAACGTATAATATTGTCATGGAAGTTGAAAAGTATATCACTAAAAAAGATAGAAAAGCACTAATCTGGGTAGACGAAACAGGCAAACGTAAAGAAATGACATATGAAAAACTATTACATCATGCAAATAAAATTGGAAATGCCTTCCTAGAAAGTGGACTAAAAAAAGGTGATAAATTATTAATCATGATTCCACGATTGATAGAGGCGTACGAAGTATATTTAGCTGCTTTAAAAACAGGAATTATCATTATACCTTGCTCAGAAATGTTGAAAACGAAAGATTTGCAATATCGAATATCCCATGGAGAAGTCCGTGGTGTTGTAAGTTATTATCCATATGTGCAGCAATATGAAGGAATAGAGCAGTATGACCAACTTATTAAGTTTTCTGTAGGAAGAGAAGTGACTGGCTGGTTATTCCTAGATAAGCAAAAGGATTTTTCATCTAATAAACTAGAAATTGCAGATACAAGTAGTGATGATATAGCTTTTTTACCGTATACATCAGGAACAACTGGTGATCCAAAAGGGGTCGTTCACACACATGGTTGGGGATTTGCCCATTTAAAAACTGCAGCAGAAAATTGGCTCTGTATACATGAAGGAGATAAGGTATGGGCAACAGCTGGCCCGGGATGGCAAAAATGGATTTGGAGTCCGTTCTTGTCCGTATTAGGATCAGGAGCGACAGGCTTTGTATATAACGGGAAATTTTCAGCTGAAAAATACTTGGAATTATTACAAGATGAAGAAATCAACGTGCTATGCTGTACACCAACAGAATATCGTTTAATGGCAAAAGAAGATAATTTACATGATTATCAGCTGCCGGCCTTACATAGTGCAGTTTCCGCAGGTGAACCGTTAAATGTAGAAGTAATCGATACGTTTCGCAAGTACTTTAATATTACGGTTCGCGATGGTTATGGACAAACTGAAAACACTTTATTACTTGGAATTATGAAAGATATGGAAGTAAAACCAGGTTCAATGGGAAAACCAACACCGGGAAATGATGTGGAGATTATCGATGAGGAAGGTGTACCAGTTGCTGTTGGTGAAGTTGGTGATATTGCGTTAAAGTTGACGAGCCCAGCACTATTCCGTGAATACTATAAAGACCCAGAGCGAACAAATATGTCTCGGCGTGGTGAATATTACGTAACGGGAGACCAGGCGTATAAAGATAAGGATGGATATTTTTGGTTTGAAGGGCGGAGCGACGATATTATCATAAGTTCTGGTTATACAATTGGTCCATTTGAAGTAGAAGATGCACTTATTAAACATACCGCGGTACAAGAGTGTGCTGTCGTTGCTAGTCCAGATGAAATTCGTGGGACAATAGTAAAAGCATTTGTCGTTTTAAAGAGTGGAATAAATGGAGATGAAGCATTAATTAAAGATCTTCAAGACCACGTAAAAGGACATACAGCACCATATAAATATCCGAGAGAAATAGAATTCATTAAAGAACTGCCTAAAACTACATCTGGTAAAATTAGAAGGATTGAACTGAGACAAAAAGAAAAGCAGAACATATAATAAAGTATGAACCGAAGATCAGGAGTCTATGAAGATGGCTCCTGATCTTTTTAGCAACTAATTCGCCTACAAATTTTTGCATCATACTATCTAGCCTTTGTATTGCTGTACATACGTGTATTTCTTTTGCACCACACTTACACATTTTAGGAAAGGCTGATATACCTTTTTGCAGTGAAATTAATATTTTTTTGATTAAGATGGATAAAATACTTGAAAGTCAAAGAAGGTCAGAGTATAATGAAAGCACAAGGTCAAAGTTAGTCAAAGTCAAACAAGCAATATGGACCTTTATTAACATAATATATTCAAACTACTAACAATAAAATAAACGAAAATAAAGTAAAATTTAAGGAGGAGTTTTATTATGAAATGTCAACAATGTGGTGTCAATGAAGCCAATATTAATATGGCAATGCAAATGAATGGTCAGAAAATGCAACTCCACCTTTGTAATGAATGCTTTTCAGAAATACAAGGAAAAATGATGCATAACATGAACATGGATCCATCATTCTTTCAAGATTCATTTTTCGGTGGAGAGAATATGAATGATATGTTTGCGAATAATTTCCAAGCAAATGCTTCAGGTTCAGGACAAACGAAAACACGTACAAAACAGAAAAACACGCGACGTAATGGATTATTAGATAAATTAGGTAAAAATTTAACTGATGAAGCACGAGCAGGACTTGTTGACCCAGTAATTGGAAGGGACAATGAGGTTAAGCGTGTCATCGAAACGTTAAATCGTCGTAATAAAAATAATCCTGTATTAATTGGGGAGCCAGGTGTAGGTAAAACTGCTATCGCAGAGGGGCTAGCACTTAAAATTGTAGAAGGTCAAGTCCCTGCAAAATTAATGAATAGAGAAGTATACTTACTTGATATTGCATCACTAGTAGCAAACACGGGAGTACGTGGACAATTTGAACAGCGAATGAAACAGTTAATTGCAGAATTGGAAAAACGTAAGGAAGTTATTTTATTTGTCGACGAAATTCATTTGTTAGTCGGCGCAGGTACAGCTGAAAGTTCACAAATGGATGCAGGAAATATATTAAAACCTGCACTTGCCCGTGGTGAACTACAATTAGTTGGGGCAACAACGTTAAAAGAATATCGTCAAATTGAAAAAGATGCAGCACTTGAGCGTCGTCTCCAACCAATTATCGTGAATGAGCCAACTGCTGAGGAAGCAGTTGCAATCTTACATGGAATTAAAGACCGTTATGAAAAATTTCATGAAGTGCGTTACGCTGATGAAGTGATACGTGCATTCGTAACATTATCACAACGATATATTCAAGATCGCTATCTTCCAGACAAAGCAATTGACTTAATGGATGAGGTAGGATCACGTCTTAACTTAGAAAATGCTGTGAAAGATTCAAACATGATTGAACAACGCCTTCAAGAAATTGTCCAAGAAAAAGAAGCTGCAGCTGAAAAAGAGGATTATGAAAAAGCTGCAAATCTTCGCTATCAGGAGATTCAATTACAAAAGCAGCTAGAAAAAGCTAAGGGTGAGGAACAAGTAATTGATGTAGATATTTCTGATATACAATTATTAGTTGAAGAAAAAACAGGTATTCCGGTTACGAAACTTCAAGCTGATGAACAAGAACAAATGAAAAACCTAGCTGAAAGTTTAAACAAAAAAGTAATTGGGCAAGAAAAGGCAGTGGAGAAATTAGCAAAAGCTGTTCGTCGTAGTCGTGCAGGATTAAAATCAAAATATCGTCCAATTGGATCATTTTTATTCGTTGGTCCAACTGGTGTGGGGAAAACGGAACTTACGAAAGTTTTAGCTGAGGAATTATTTGGTACGCGTGATGCGCTTATTCGTCTTGATATGAGTGAGTATATGGAAAAGCACTCGGTTTCTAAACTCATTGGCTCACCTCCAGGATATGTAGGACATGAGGAAGCAGGACAATTAACAGAACGTGTACGCCGTAATCCTTATTCCATCATCTTGCTTGATGAAATTGAAAAGGCTCATCCTGACGTACAAAATATATTCCTACAAATTATGGAAGATGGTCATTTAACAGATTCACAAGGGCGAACAGTAAACTTTAAAGATACGGTCATCATTATGACAAGTAATGCAAATACTGGAGTAAAAGAAATTAATGTTGGCTTTAATACAAATAGTCACGAATCGATTTCTACGCTTGAAAATTTGAGTGCATATTTCAAGCCTGAATTTCTAAACCGATTTGATGCAGTAATCGAATTTAATGAACTTACAGAAGAGCACCTTGTTTATATTGTAGATCTCATGCTTGCAGATTTGAAAGATAGAACAAAGGAACACAATATTACGATTACAATAACTGACGAGGCAAAGCATAAACTTGCTGAAATTGGTTATGATAAACGATTTGGTGCACGTCCATTACGTCGTGTTATCCAAGACAAAATTGAAGATCCATTAACAGATCTAATCCTTGAACATGGTTCTATTGAGGCAGTAAATGTTATTGTGAAAGACAATCAAATTGTTGTAAATCAAGTTCAATAATGAAGGAAATGAAAAGGTTGAGACAGTATAAAAGGGTCAGACCCCTCTACGATTATTGAGGGAGTTAGGCCTTTATGTCTCAGCCTTTTTTAGTATTATTGTGGATTAAATGGTTGTAAGACCCAAACGGATTGAAGTTTCACATTGTAAGTAAATCAAAGTATAGGATAGTAGTACCTCGCATTACTCAAAAATTTGTTAAAGATATGTAATAAGATAGAAGCATAATTTACCATACTTATCGTACATAATAAGAGGATGATGAGCCTATAGATAAAGGATGGTTTTCTATATGCGGATTAAAAAGACGATGTTTTGCATGTTACTATTTATTCTACTGCTTCATCCGGTAGTAGTTGTAGATGCTGCTACAAATAAAAAGCTGGATGTTCATTTTATCGATGTTGGGCAAGGAGATAGTATTTTAATACAAACACCAAATCAAAAGGTTATATTGATTGATGGTGGCCCACCTCAGGCTGGAAAAGTTGTTGTACAATACTTAAGAAAACACGGGATAGATAAAATTGATGCCTTAATTACGACACACCCTGATATTGATCATATTGGTGGTTTACCTGATGTGATGCAAAATTTTAAAATTAAGGAAGTAATTGATTCTGGCAAAGTTCATACAACAAAAGCTTATGCTAATTATATAAACGCAATTCAGAAACACCAAATACCAATTCGGATTGTCAGAGAAAGTGATGAAATTGAAATTGATCCATCGATAGATATCTTAGTGTTAAATGGATATGAGCAGTATAAGAATAATAACCAGTCATCACTCGTTCTAAAAGTCATCTATGATGAGGTGGATTTTTTATTTATGAGTGATGTTGATCATAAACAGGAGAAAGATATGTTGAAAAAATACGATATGCAGGCGGATATTATAAAGATTGCCCATCATGGTTCAAAGACAAGTAGTAGGTTACCTTTTTTACAGGAGGTAAATCCATATGCCGCAATCATTACGTATGGGAGAGAGAATGATTTTGGGCATCCTGTTCGTCGAGTAATTGATAATTTGTATAACATTCAATCGCTTATATACTCCACAGCGGTATTTGGACATATTACAATTCATTCAAACGGAAAAGAGTTTTACATTATTCCTGAAAAATATCCAATGGAAAATATAATGGAAGATGCAAGTTAAAAGAAGAGCAAATATAGACGTAGTGTCTATATTTGCTCTTTTCTTTATGCTAGGAGAATATATTTTTTTACATAGTTATTTTAACTAAGATAGTGAATTGCAAAAATATTTATATAAATCCTATTGACATTTAGCTTAATTAGTTATATGGTTAGTTACATAAGTAATGAACCATATAACAATGAGATAAAGGTGAACAGAAATGAAAATGGCCTTTGATGAAAGTAAACCAATTTTTTTACAGATTAAAGAACAGCTTGAAGACTCTATTTTGAATGACACCTTAAAATCTGGTGAGCGTGTGCCTTCAACAAATGAATTTGCAACATTTTATAAAATTAATCCGGCTACTGCAGGCAAGGGAATTAATGAACTTGTTCAAGAGGATATTTTATTAAAACGTAGGGGTGTTGGTATGTTTGTAACAGAGAATGCAAAAGAATTGATAATGAAAAAGAGAAAAAAGGCATTTTATGATGACTATTTGCTTCCACTTCAAAATGAGGCGAAAAAATTACGGATTTCAAAAGATGAACTTATTAAATTGATTGAAAGGGGAGAGAAGGACATATGAAAATTGAGGTGAAAAATGTTTCCAAAACGTATGGGAAGAAAAACGCGCTAGATCATATTTCATTTACATTGGAAGGGCCAAAAATATATGGTTTGCTTGGAAGAAATGGCGCAGGAAAAACGACCTTTATGGAAATATTATCAGGTCACGTGCTGGCCACAAAAGGTGACATATTAATAGACGGAGAAAAGCCATTTGATAATCAAAAAATAACAGAATCTATTTGTTTAATAAAAGAAGGAGACAACTTTAAAAAGGATTTGAAGGTAAAACATGTTCTTCGCATATACGAATATTTTTACCCGAAATGGGATAATGAGCTTGCGCATCAATTGATACAGGAGTTTAATCTTAAATTAAATGCAAAAGTAAAAGCATTATCAAAAGGGATGGAATCGGCATTAGGAATTATTGTAGGATTGGCAAGTCGTGCACCGATTACAATTTTTGATGAACCGTATATAGGATTAGACGCGGCTTCCAGGAAGAAGTTTTATGAAATTTTACTAGAAGAGTATGAAAAAGAGAAGCGCATCGTTATTTTTTCAACTCATCTTATTGATGAAGTCAGTTTGTTATTTGAAGAGGTACTCATTATGCAAGATGGTAATCTAGCTTTACATGAAGAAGCAGATATGCTGAGAAACCGTACTTGTTCCGTAACAGGTAAAATTGAGGAAGTGGAAAAGTTTATTTCTGAAAGAGAAGTAATAGTGAAGAAACAATTAGCAGGAATGATGACTGCTTATATATTTGAAAATGAAGATAAGGTAAACAAAGCAGGACTAAAAGCTGAAAGTATTCCAATCCAAGAGTTAATGATTTATTTAACTGAAAGAAAGAAGGGAGCATCACGATGAGTCGACAAATAAAAGGATTACTGTATTTTTATACGATAGATGCTATTAGAAGTATACTAATATTTTGGATCATATTATTATCAACACTTTCTATTTCTGTACTCATAGCTTATTTTATAGATGATCCAGAAATTGTCATGTACTTTGTATTATCATTTCCAGCTTATATTTTTTGTGGTATTTTTGGCTTTTTGATGGTGAAGCAATCTATTCCGTTTGCGATAAAAATGGGGGTGACGAGAAAAAGCTTATTCATTAGTTCAGGTATATTTATTTTATTGCTTTCTGTAATGAAAGCAGTGCTAACTAGCAGTTTGCATGGACTAAGTATTTATATTCAAAATCGATTTTCAATTCAATCCGTTGATTTTGCCCATCCAGCAGTCATGCTTGCTGACACATGGATAAATCGCTTTATTATTGACCTGGCATGTATGCTTTTCATATTTACTCTTTTATATGTGTTTGGACTGGTCTTTTATCGGTTTGGTTTAATTGGTGGAGGGTCTTTGCTTTCCATAATTTTGATTGCCTTTTTGTACAGCTTTGCAAAAGGATGGGTTGCTGATTATATCATGACGCAATATAGCACACTGACTGTATTATACTTTTTTCAAATCGTTGGTGTAGCAATCATTATCTATGGGCTAAGTTGGGTATTCGTAAGGAATATAACAATTGTAAAGGTAGTTTAGACTCCTCCCTTTTCATTTAAATATTTTACATGGAGAAACGAGGGAAATACCAATACCAAGGGAAATTTACATTTAGTATTTACTTTTACAAAAAAGATAGGTAAATACTCATTGCAAGATAAAAAGGCTCGAAGATGTCTGAGCCTTTTTGCATGGTAATAACGACCTTATTTTCTATTAAAATTGAATGACTAGCCTTTAGTCACCAATCTCTTTTGTTTTAAAAATGTAAATAGAACTAAATAGCAAACCAGCAATTAAAATAATTGTGATTAACGATGTTACAACTAGATCTGTGGTAACTTCATGCATGACTAGCATTTCATGGATGTGGCTAGTAAGATTAGCAGGGCTCCATGTGAGATGTTTACCAAATACGCTTGTAATGATACTCAACCCAATAACTGTAAAAATACTCATAAAAGCGACGAGACCAGCTGTTTTAAATAATGTGTTATAAAAAATTGCGATTGTAGCAATTAGCGTTAGCCATAGTCCATAAAAACTGATAACCTTTATGATTTCTCCGATTCCTAAATTCCCAAAAAGGAGGTTAATGTAATATCCACTCATGCCTAAACTTAAAACAAGTGATAGCCAAACAAGGATAATGATTACGAACCATTTTGCTGTAATGTAATTTGCATAAGAAACAGGTTTTACAAGTATAATCTCGGCAACACCGCTTTTCCGCTCGTTTGTTATTGAGCTCATTGCAATAAGGACGATAATGAGAATACCTAAACTACCTAATTGATTCAAACTCATCATGATAACTTCTCTAGGAAGTGGATCTGGAATTTCGAAAACAGCACCTTCTGGCAGCCCACCAACTGCCTCTAAAATTTGTGGTAAATAATAAGTTGAAATTGGATCCATAATAGCTAGTAATATAAAGACAAGTGGCACCCAAATCCATTTGAAGTTACGCCAGTTTTCTACCATTTCTTTTTGCAGTAAAATGAGCCATTGCATTATTTGTTCACCACTTTCATAAACAGTTCCTCAAGAGATGTACTGCTAATTGAGAAGTCGGTTAAAGGCCAGCCTTCCCTAGCAACTAATTGCATAATCTCATCTCGTGCTTGTAACGTATGTGACACCATAATATTCCATTTACCTTTTGTGAATTGTACTTTTACGACAGTAGGAAGTTGTTGTAACTTTTCGGCATAATCTATATCGGATGACGCAAGTTGGAGCTCAATTTTTGTTGTTTGATATTTTTTCCTAAGTTCTTGAAACGTACCTGCTTCTACGATTTCTCCATGGTGGAGCAAAATAAGTTCATCACACATTTCTTCAGCATCAGATAAAATATGAGTGGAAAATAGAATTGTCATTTCTTCCTTTAACTCTTCCATTAATGTTAATACTTCACGACGACCGATTGGATCAAGTGAAGAAACAGGTTCATCAAGCATGAGCAACTTTGGTTTATGAATAATTGCTTGTGCAATTCCAAGCCTTTGCTTCATACCACCTGAATATTTTCCAATCCTTTTATTTTTGGCATCAGTAAGACCAACTTTGTCTAAAATTGCATCTGCCCGATTGTTGGCTTCACTTTTAGGTATATTTGTTAGACGAGCACTAAATACGAGAAACTCTTTTCCTGTCATCCATCCGTAAAAAGCCGGATATTGTGGTAAATACCCAATGTATTCTCTTATATCACTTTTTTTATTTTTTCCTGCAAACATAATCGTTCCTGCAGTTGGCTTTAATAGTCCAGCAAGCATTTTCAAAGTTGTCGTTTTGCCAGCACCATTTGGCCCCAATAATGCAATGCATTTACCTTCAGATAGTGTGAAATCAAGGTTCTTTACTACATCATGTTTTTCGTATCTTTTTAAAAGGCCTGTGACATTTAGTAGCTTTGTCATGCGTCATTATTCCTCCCGAAAATGAAATATAAAATTGGTCCTAACGTCGATATAAATAAAATAATGAGTAACCATAACCATTTAGGCCCATTTGTTTCGTCACGTTTTGCCCAATCAATTATTGCAACGATAATTAAGATTCCTTGAATAATAAGAAGAGGAGCAATAATTCCCCAATTAATTGATTGTAAAATATCCATGAAATTTCACCACACTTTTCTTTTATTTAGCCTGTTGAATAAAAAAATATTATTTTTCGCGATAGACTGTATATGAATC
Source organism: Paracerasibacillus soli (assembly GCF_042432965.1). NCBI lineage: Bacteria > Bacillati > Bacillota > Bacilli > Caryophanales > Bacillaceae > Paracerasibacillus > Paracerasibacillus soli. The sequence continues at coordinate 130,592 of NZ_JBHLWL010000036.1, forward strand.
TTGGATAGCAATGACCTTTCCACTTAAAGCGTTGCCCACCAAGTTATTGCAATGGCAATGAAAATAATTCCCCCAAAAATAATCCATGATAATGGATGTGCCCAGTTATTTGTCCACCCTATCCCAAATCGTTTTTCAATAAAAATAGAAGGGTCGTTTTTATTAAAGTAAAATATACCAAGTTTCCAATATTGATCATCATCGTGTTGTAAAATCTGTTCTTCAGTAACCGACTCATTTTGGTGGGAATTCTTACTGCGAATTCGACTCCCACCTTGCCCAGTAGTAATGGACAATAAAATCGCCCAACCGATTACTCCAATAGTAAAAACGAATGTTACGATGCTGATGATTGTAGAAGGAAAGGAAAAAAGTAATGATAATTGTACAAATGTAAAAAGCAGAACGGTACTAATTCCCATCACAATCGTAAAGCGTGACCATCGTTTTCTGAATATCATATTTTTGCGGATAGATTCGTTAGGATTTGCTACATCAATTTGTTGTTTCGCTTTACTAATCACAGTGTTGACAAATACGAATAAGAGTGTTAAATAAATTTGGATGATTGGAAAAAGAAATGCAGATCGATATGTCTTTTCAGTCCAGTTTGTGACTTCACCTTTGAAGTTATATTGCATTGGAATTTGATTAGGTAATCGATCATAGAAAATGAGTGTCAGAATAATGGTCGCTACTGAGATAGCGAATCCAATGATAAACCATAAATTAGAATGTGTAAGCTTTTCACCGCGAAATCGGGTGTCGACTGCTACAATCTGCTGTTTTTTAAACCAACTCTTATTTTCCTGTTTTACTTCTTTTGATAGCTGATGGAAAGGAATGTAAATGAAAAAGCTACCAATAATAAACAGGATAATTAATAACGGATATAATATGCTTGCAGTTTCCTCGCTATATCCCGAACTAATCAAGAAAACAATTGATACGACGATTGCTAAAATACTTGTCATAAGCACATATTGTTTACGCATCTTTTTAAAACGTGGATGTTGAAAGGCACTTTCTGGAATCGAAACACCAAAGCTTTCGGTTTTCCGCGTCCAATATGGAATAAAAATAACCGCGATATACATGGGAATCATTACAATTGTTAAAACAAAAGCCATTATTTTTCACCTTCTCCTATATTGTATTCTTTATATAAGCTTTGACATATTTGAAAAAAGTCCTCTTTTGTGACCCCGCGACAAATAGATTCAGCAAGTATTGGATCCAAGATTGACTTAAGATTTTCAATATAAGTTTCATCAGCTTGTGGAGGTCCATCTGGATTTATGACTACCCCACGCTGGCGATGGATTAAAATATAACCATCCTGGCCAAGTTGTTTATAAGCCTTATTGACCGTATGAAGATTAATTCCTAGATCACTCCCAAGTGATCGTACAGAGGGAAGTGCTTCACCAGGAACCAACTCGCCTTTTGCAATACCAGCAATAATTTCATTTTTTAATTGGGTGTAAATAGGTGCATCCGATTCAAAGTCTATTTTAATAAGCATGATTTCACACCTTTTAGTTAAATTATATTATATTACTGTTCCATCTGTTATATATAGAATATAACAGATGGAACAGTGAGTCAATAGGTGAACAAATTTTTTGATGATATATTCTGAAGGGATGTACAATTTCCTTATTTTAAGCGATGATATCGATGTTTGTGAAAAAAGAGTAAGTGTATAGATTAAAATCAACTTACGAGTAAACCCAACTTGATACATATGTCATAGTTAAAATAAATTTGATAGGGAAAATATGATAAAAAAATAAGGACGGAAATATAAGATATGTCCGTCCACGTATCATTAATCTAATATTTTCAAACCAACAGCTCCGGAAATAATAAAAAATAAAAATACGATTCGTTTCCAATTTGCTGATTCCTTGAAAAAGAAAATTCCCATCAATACAGCCCCGGCTGCACCAAGTCCAGTCCAAACGGCATAAGCAGTACCTAATGGAATACTATTCATTGCTAGGCGTAAAAACACAAATCCAAATCCGAATGTCAAAATAACGAGTCCAAGTCGCGCCATTGTTTTCTTTTGTATGTAAATATTAATACTCATAACCCCAAATATTTCACCAAAGCTTGCAATGACAAGATATATCCAAGCCATATTTAGTCAGCTCCTTGTATGTCTTCATTTTTTGTTGAGACATCATCATTTGTCGTCATTTTTATTCCGACGACTCCTATAATAATGAGTACAATAAATATTAGCTGCGGAATCGAAAAGTCTGCGTGAAAAATGAAAGCATCAATGAGCACGATTGCTGCAGCTCCTGAACCAGTAAAAACTGCATAAACCGTGCCAGAAGGAAGAACTTCACATGCTTTTATGATGAAATAAAAGCTAAAAACAATGGCAACAATAGTACCAACCCATTCTAATGGCGTTTCTGAAAAACGCAAACCGAGGACCCAAAAGACTTCGACAATTGCTGCAAATAATACATAAGTCCAGCCCATTTGTTTACCCCTTTCTATCAAAATCAACCTTCTTATAATTGTATCTAGTGTAGCACATATTATAATCACTGGCAGAACATGAAAGCATAAACTTGTTGTTGAAAGTTGAGGTTATTTTTTATGATGTGTTACAAAATAGGATTATTGTCACAAATCATTGTTAGATTTATAAAAAGTTATAAATCTAAAAAACTTGTTTTTGCAGGAATCTATCATACAAATGGCGAAATTGTAAAGCAACACATAATATGGGGAGTGGATTCATGTTTTATCGTAAAAAGACATATCATATTACACCAGAAATGCTAGACAGATTTAATCAATTTTTTCATCGCTACTTATATCCCAATCAAATCAAACATGGGGCAAAATTAATAGGACGTTGGGTTAACGAGGAACAAAGTGAAATTACTGCTATTTGGAAATATACAAGTAGAAATCAATATGAACAAATAGAAAATAAGATTCGCCAGTCTGATATACATCAACAAGCTCAGCAAGAAAGAAAACGCATAGAACCAATATATATTAGTAGTAGAGAAGAATTCATAACATCTACAGCACCATATCCAGCGACATATCATCATCCACAACAAATTGTTTCCACCGCAGTATTCGTGACAAATGATAGTGGTGAAGTGCTACTAGTCCGAAATGCACATCGTTCAGACACGATGGAAATACCGGGCGGGCAAGTGGAAGAAGGGGAATCAATTGTCGATGCCGCCCGCCGTGAAGTCTTAGAAGAAACCGGTGTTAGTGTAAAACTTACAAACGTAACAGGAATCTATCAAAATAAGGTATCGGGTATTGTCTGTGTTGTTTTTCGAGGTAAGTATGTGTCAGGTGAATTACGCACTGCAGCTGGAGAAACAATTGATGTTTGTTTTCAAAAACTAACAAAGGAAAATGCACGTCATTTTATTAAACGCGAGCACTTTTTAAATCGTACTTTGGATGCAATGGATGAAACAGGAATTGCTTGCGAGATTTTTAACGTAAGACCTTACGAACTTCTGGAGCGTTTGGAAGCGGATTTCATATAACAATATCTAATAAATATAGTAGGTAGGTTAGTAGAAAATGAAGATACATATCATTGGGTCTGTTGGGAGTGGAAAAACAACACTTGCAAAAAGTATATCAGAAAAAATAGGGGTTCCATATTACGAACTAGATAAAGTTGTTTGGAGAAGGACCACAACAGGTGATATACGGAAATCACCTGTTGAAATTGAAAAGGACTTGCTTCAAATTTTACAGAAGGATAGCTGGATAGTAGAAGGGGTTCACCAGCGTGATTGGGTAATACATAGTTTTAATGAAGCTGATATCATAATCGTACTAGATTTGAACTATTCAGTTAGAGTTTATCGCATTATAAAACGGTATATTCGACAAAAGTTAAATATAGAAACAGCTAACTATAGACCAACCTTTAAAATGTTTATAAAGATGTTTAAATGGAATCACCTTTATAATCGAGATCGGAAAAAAATGTTTAATATGTTCAAAGATAATGAAGAAAAACTTATCTTAATTAAAAAAAGTCAGGATTTGCAAATATTTATAAAGGAACAATTATAAACGGGTACGCATTTGACCTGTCAGGCTGATGAAGTTTGATCATGCATATTAGTGCAATACTGGATGCGTTATTGAGGAAGGACGATGTTTATTAAGAAGGAATGGATTAGAGTGATGTTGAACACGTAAAAAATGACCAGTAGTTTTTGAAGCAGCGGAAAGACTTTCATATTTGTAAAACAACACAAAAAATGGTTCCAGATTAAAGCATAATTGGAACCATTTTTATATTTCTTATTCATGATGAACCGCTATGTTTATCACAGGCTAGGCTAACTTGTAGTTTTACTTTATCTTCTCTTATTCGAATGGCGATCATACGTACGATCTGCACGTTTGAATTCCTTTTGGTATAAAACTTGTTGAGTTTTTGATAAAGTTTTATTCTTAATGGACGCTCTTGAATCTTCAGACATGGCAATCCCTCGCTTTTTCTCTTAGTCTGCACATTGTCTGGAAAGATTATGCACGTATATTTGAATTTTTTTATCACTGGTTAATTGACTGTAGAATCTCTATTTCAAGTGTGCGAAGAGATTCAAAGCGTGTGGAATCAACAGCCAGTAAATTTTTGATTTTTCATCAGTAGGGGAAGTGTGAAAAGCCCACTGATTGTAGTTTCATTTTATATTGCATCTGTCTTCATTTATATTATGTCGCCATGGAAGGAGTCGTTTCTATAGGTTGTAACTGTTGGTATGCCACGTAGCTATCTTTTGTAATCGCAAATAAATCATATAATTCTTCTGCCTTATTAACTTGGGCATAAACCTCTGGAAAGATAGCATTTCCCAATGAAGCGTATGGTAATTTTAATACAGCTTTTAAAGATCTAATATTTGTCTTTCTTACTTTCATAAAAATAGTTTGAATGGTTGTTTCAGTAAAAATTTCATTGAAAAATTGCTCTTTTGCATAGCGGTTATATCCTTTACCAAAATACGGCTGACCAATCCAAGTTGCTAAAAAGCCACCATTGTTTTCTATATCAAATAAATTTATCGTACCAATTGGTGCATAGTTTTCATCGAGTATTGTACGGGAAATGAGTAGACCTTGTTCTTCTGCTTCCATCGTTTGTTTCGTAATAAAATAAAATTCATCTGAAGTAGCTGCTTTATGTCTCACATACGGATATACTTCAGGATGTGACATCAGTTCAAATAATGCTGGTACTTCGTGTAAATCGCGCTTTTTTAACATAAAAAATACCCCCCTTGGTTTTTGAGCGGGTGGGTATTTCGTTCGTTCTCAAGGGAGTCCAACTGGGCCCACACCGCGAATTTTTATCTGAATTTCAACAAAAATTCGGGGTGGGAATCGAACCCACTAGGACCAGTAAGAAACTGGTGGCGCACCATTTGCCTTCCCTTGAATCTAAAAAGTATGAAGCTTTTCATTTTGACATGAATTCTTTAACGATACACTTAGGGCGTTTTCTAACATCATACGTCCTATAAATGGGCATTAACATGAAAGTAATTGTATAAGAGCCACCATGTATTGTTTTAGAGATGCTTACACTTTTTTATTATATTTATTATAATTTCATGTTCTTTGCTTTTTATTGGTTCATCTTATTTTACAATCTTTTTATGGAAAAGGGAATCATTATTTTAATAAAAATATCGACAAATTTCTCCATTATTTTGTATGCTGTTTATTAAGTATATTCCGCAGTGCATGCTCTAAATATGGAAAGGAAAACGTATAATGATGATCGATTGCTTTCATTGGTAAAACATATTGACCATGTAGAATAAGTTGACTCATTTCTCCAGTAGCTGCGCGAAATATTAATGATGGTGTATGAAACCAAAATGGACGTTTTAATACAGTTGCAACAGTTTTCATAAAATCCTTATTGCGAAGTGGATTAGGTGCAGTAACGTTAATAGGTCCAGAGATACTTTTATTTGTTAAACTAAAGATTAATATATTGACCGCATCTTCTATATGTACCCATGACATCCATTGATCACCGCCACCGATTTTTCCTCCTGCAAACAATTTTATTGGCATTTGCATGAAGGATAGTGCGCCATCCATTCCTAAAACGACGCCAAATCTAGCCAATACGGTTCTAATGCCTAACTCTTCTGCCTTTTTAGCCGTCTCTTCCCATTGTACGACAACATTCGCAAGAAAATCTGTTCCAGGAGTTTTCGTATTTTCGGTGTACATATTTTCATCAGATATCCCATAAAATCCAATTGCAGAACCGCTTATAAATACTTCTGGTCTTGATTCTAACCTTTTCATAAATGCTATAATCTTTTCCGTAGTTTCAATCCGGCTTGTTCGTATCGTTTGTTTTTTCTTCTTTGTCCAATACCCAAACAATGATTCTCCAGCTAAATTAACTACACCATGAATAGGCGGTAAGTCTTCGGCAGGATAATCATACGGAATATAAGTTGTATGTGCTGTATTTTCAAATTCATGAGGTGTGCGTGTTAAAATAAAAATGTGATGTCCTTTTTGTTGTAGTTTTGTTACAAGTGATTTGCCAATGAATCCTGTGCCGCCAGTTACTAGATAATTCATCCCAATCCTCCTCAAAATTCTAGGATATCTCATGCATGTCTATATCTTATTATATGAAAGAATTAAGTTCCATGCACAACAATCATGCTTAGGTAAAAATATCTATGATATGATGGTAAGAGAGGTGTGACGTATGAAAAGAATTTCACGAATTACCGTGCAAAAAAATAATCCCCATCGCTTTAATATTTTTTTAACGGATGGTAAAGAAGAAACATTTGGGTTTGGTGTAGATGAGGATGTACTCATTTCACATCGACTTATGAAAAATCAAGAATTAGATGAAGGGTTAATTAAAAAGCTTTTACAAGAAGATTCTTTGCAAAAAACATATGCGATGGCAATTAATTATTTGAGTTATCGCATGCGTAGTGAAAAAGAAATAAAAGACTACTTAATGAAAAAAGAAGTGAACCCCGAACATATTCCAATTACGATAAAGCGGCTAAAAGATGAGAAGTTATTAGATGATCGTCAATTTGCCCAAGCTTTTATTCAAACAAGATTGCAAACATCTTCGAAGGGCCCGGTACTTATCCAAAATGAATTAAGGGCAAAAGGAGTATCGGAACATATTTGTCAAGATGTCCTATCCATTTATTCCTATGATAAGCAGTATGAGAAGGCGCTAAAATGGGCAGAAAAGCGAAGCGCATCAGGGAAGAAACAATCTCATCAAATGCAAATTCAGCAACTACGTGGTTCCCTTATAAGAAAAGGATTTACGCAAGATGTCATTCAAGATGTCATCCGTGATATCCAGCACCATAAAGATGATGAGGTAGAATGGGAAGCCGTTATGATACAAGGCAATAAATTGTTGCGTCGTTATACAGGAAAGTTTACTGGGTTTGAGTTGCAAGCAAAGTTAAAAGAGGGCTTGTTTCGTAGGGGATTTACTTTTGATCTCATTCAAAAATATATCATGGAGTATGTTGTGGAGGATGAATAAGTATAAATCGGGACAAGGCAATATGTGAGTAAAATGCCAAGTCCCTATACATAGTATCCATTGTCAATCATTGTTGTGTGTAAAGTAAATAAAAACATGTTATCTATCTATCAGTATTTCCTTTCTTCGGTCATCCGCATTGAAAATCTGCTCTGCAACAATTTCTGGGCCTTTTAATTGGGAGGGATCTTCTACATGATCTGAGTTTTTCCAAAATGGTGTATTCATGCCACCCATATAAACGGCTGTTATGGAAATAGGTTCATGTTCCCATTCTTTTTGAAGACTTTCTGTAAATCCCCGCATGGCAAACTTACTTGCACAATAAACAGATTCATTTACCTTTCCCCTTAAGCCGGCTGTTGAAATGATGTTTAATATTCTTCCTTTACTTTTTCGAATGAGTGGTAAGGCATACTGGACGGTTAAAATGCCACCTTTTATATTTGTATCCAATGTTTTTTCAATATCCTCTAATGTATACTCCTCTACTGGGCCAAATTTTCCAATTCCTGCATTATTAATTAGCACGTCTAATTTTCCAATTTGTTGAAAAGCAATACTAACAGAAGCAAACTCACTTACATCACACAAGACAACCTCTGCATGACCTCCTTGTGTTAAAATAGCATGTTGTACAACGTGTAATTTTTCTCCATTTCTACCCAATAAAAATACTTGGTAACCATTTGCTGCATATTTTTTCGCTAAAGCTGCACCAAGGCCACTACCAGCTCCTGTTATAGCAATCGTTGGCATATCTCTACCCCTTTCAAAAACATTTTGTCATTTCTATTGTCCTATTCTCAAGAAAGAATGTAAAATAAAAGGGTAGTGGGGTCAGACCCCTTAAGAGGAGGTTGCAAATGAATTATCGTTATAGTGATTACTCAGTGGAACAGTTGCGGGCAGAGGTAGGTAAGTTAAAAGAGCAGTTACAAAAGGCGGAGCAATTAGGACATATTAGTGAAGTAGCCATTTATGAGCGTAAAATGCAAGTGGCGTTGTCTTATATGCTAAATCCTGAAGATTATAAACAAGATGAGATATATGAGTTACATGGTGATCCGGGGCATCGATTTAAAATTGATTATCTTGAAGGAATATTTGCTTGGGGACACAAGATTAATTTATTACATGAATTGTATGAAGAACAACAAGCAGTACCAATTGCTCTGTTAGGAGATAAGGTCGAAAATTAACAAAAAAACCAGCGGATGATGCTTTTTCGCTGGCTTTTTCATGTTGGAACTGATCAAGTTATAATTAATTTCCTTTTTAATTTATTTTCTGAATGGATCCATCCAGTATACGAACTAATGATGTTGTTATTCGCATCTATTTGTACAACGGCTACGAATGGATAATAATCTTTCGAACGATATCTTAAGTCGATAAATCTAACTTCGGTATAACCATCATATTCAGCAACCTCCCATCGATAGACCGGTGAAAAGGAAAGAAATGCAGCAATGTTTTGGTCAAGTACCGCGATGTCCATCATTGGATTTTTCGGTATAGGACGTTTGTGGAACTCATCAATAATTTGAATATGTCCATTTTCAACAATCCCAACGTAAAATTTATCTTTCGTTGTAATTGCAACACGCCAAAAGTTTTGTTTCATTGTTGGTGATGTTGTAACGTTTTCCGTATTTGGAAAGTAATCCTTGATTTTTTTAACAATTTCTCGCTTATCTAAATAGCGCTTTACATAGTATAAGGCAATAATGCTATAAATAATTAACCAGGTTGGTCCAGGATTTGCACCTAGAATCCAAGTAATGATTCCAATGATGTGCAAATTAAATATATACGCATCAAAAGTATTAATAAATCCATGTGCAATCCATTTATTGCGAAATGGGCGAAATGCCTGCGTGCCATATGCGTTAAATAAATCAACAAAAACATGAATAATGACGGCAGCAAATGTCCAAGCCCATAAATGGAAAAAACTCACATCTGGTACAAATGCATGAATGAGTGACGAAATTGCGACACCGAAAAATATAACTGCTGGTATAGAATGTGTGATACCGCGATGATTACGTATATATATAGCATTATTTCGAAGTTTTAAAACCGTATCTAAGTCAGGAGCATTTGAACCAATAATTGTACCTGCCATTACAGCATGAAATAATGTTGGATCACTTTGCACAACAGGGTCCAGTGTTGCTAATCCTCCTAGGGCAATTCCCATGACAATATGGGTTCCTGTATCCATTAATAGAAGCGCCTCCTTATGTAAATCGGAAGTTTTAGTATACAATCAATTAGATTAGTACCGTTTTAATGAAAATAAATTTTATCTTAGGTTACTCTGATTGCATGCCTCTACTTTACGGATTCGAAAATATTTAACAATGAGAAGTGGGGCTCAACAATCAGAAAAAACCCGGTTTATTTGGACTTTAAGGATATAGGTCACAAAAGTGTTCCAACGAGATATTGCGACCTTCGCCTTTGTTCCATTTCCATTCAGTAGGAGAAGAGAAGTGCAACTTTCCCACTGATGGAAGTTTTACTTTAAAGAACGTACAATGCTATATGTTTATTGTACCATGGAGGATGTGTTTCTATGTCTGATAAAACATTACAATCTTTTAACATTTATCAATTTCAGGAGCATTTGATTGATTGGTTTGTGGACCAGCAACGTGATTTGCCGTGGCGAAAAAATAAAGATCCTTATAAAGTTTGGGTATCAGAAATCATGTTACAACAAACAAAGGTAGATACCGTCATTCCATATTTTCATCACTTTATGAAAAAGTTTCCTACCGTACATGACCTAGCAATGGCTGAAGAGCAAGAGGTACTCAAAGCATGGGAAGGATTAGGCTATTATTCCCGCGCAAGGAATCTTCACCAAGCGGCAAAAGATGTGGTGGAGAAATATGACGGAGTAATTCCCAGTAATCCAAAAGAATTAGGAGCATTAAAAGGAATTGGACCGTACACAAAAGGAGCGATTTTGTCTATTGCATTTATGCAAGAAGAGCCAGCAGTAGATGGAAATGTTATGCGTGTCTTATCACGACTTTTAAAAATAGAAGATGATATTGCACGACCAAAAACGCGTAAACGGTTTGAACAAATTGTTCGCGACATGATAAGTGGAGCAAATCCATCTCATTTTAACCAGGCTTTAATGGAACTAGGTGCATTAATTTGTACGCCAAAATCTCCAACCTGCCTGTTATGTCCGGTAATGGAACATTGTCGTGCTTTTCATTCAGGTGTAGAAGAAACGTTGCCAATAAAATCAAAGGCAAAAAAGCCCAAGTTGGAAACATTCGTCGTATTACTTATTAAAGATAAAGATCATACATATATGATTGAACAAAGACCAACTGATGGACTATTAGCTAATTTGTGGCAGTTTCCGATGGTTCCTCTTAAAGAAGTCGGTTTGGAGAACCTCGAACTATGGTTCTTTACAGAATATGGGTTCCATATTTCTCTTCAAGACCAAATAGGTGAACGAAGACATGTATTTACACATTTAATTTGGGATTTAAAAATATATGAGGCAAGAGTAAGTGGGAAAATGGAAGGTAAGAAGGACTTTATATTTGTGGAAAGTGAAGCACTCCACACCTATCCATTTCCCGTTTCGCACAAAAAAATAATGGAATATATTGAACAAGACGATTGATGTTAGTTCGTTGAAAGCGGCAACAGGGCCATAACTATTATTTCTGTCATCTCCGCAAATAAAAATAAAATATTTTTTAGGGATAACATTTTTTAAAATGGACAAATTATTATTGCGGAGGTGATAAGGATGGCGAATAACCCGAAAAACACATCATCAGGTACGAATGTACAGCATGTAAAACAACAGAATCAAAAGGCAGCACAAGGCCAAGGCAAATACGGTACTGAGTTTGCTTCCGAAACAGATGCGCAACAGGTGAAAAAGCAAAACCAAAAGGCGGCACAAGGCCAAGGCAAATATGGTACCGAATTTGCATCTGAAACAGACGCACAACAGGTGAAACAGCAAAACCAAAAAGCTGAACAAAACAAAAAATAACCGATTCACCCCCAATTTGTAATAGTTGTAAAGAACTTCCTTTCCCCAAGGAAGTTCTTTTTTTAATGAGGAGTTATTTGATAACAAAATACATATAGTGGAAGGAAAAGGACACTATTTGAATGTGTGATAGAAGGTGAAAGGTGTAAAAAAATGACTGGCTACCACCGGTTAAATTGCTGTAAACCTTATTTCTAATGTGCAAAAGGGATATCAAAATGAAAGTGTGGAATCCATAAATAGTAACACTTCGATTTGTGTTATTAATAATCGGTAGTGAAGGTGCCAACCCCTCACGCATTGAGGTTTTACTTTAATCTTTAAAATGAGAAAAATATCACGTACTATGGTGACGGAAGGTATTAGCAAAATAAAATGATTCAAGTTTCTTTATAAATCTTACACCTAACTATATAATAGAGTACATATGCTAAAAGCAGGGAAAATGGAAAATCGTTGTAAATGTAGTACAGATTTCTTGGAAAGGAAGAATGGAATGACTGCTCCGGATATAGGCACGAGTGTAAAAATAAAAAGCTATAAACATGATGGTCACTTGCACCGTGTTTGGCAAAAAACACTTGTGTTAAAGGGAAATGAAACGGTCGTAATCGGGGCAAATGACAAGACAGAAGTATTGGAAAGTGATGGTCGTACGTGGATTACTAGAGAACCGGCTATTTGTTATTTTCACGCTGCATATTGGTTTAACATTATCGGTATGTTACGTGATGATGGTATTTATTATTACTGTAATATTAGCTCCCCATTTTTATTTGAAGAAGGTTCTATTAAATATATTGACTATGATCTTGACTTAAAGGTATATCCTGATATGACATATGATATTTTGGATGAAGATGAATATGAACTACATAAACAAAAAATGAATTATCCGGAAGCATTGGATCAAATCTTATATACGCAAGTCGGACAGCTAATCAAGTGGGTGCAACAACGAAAAGGCCCATTCGCTCCCGGATTTGTTGACCAATGGTATGAACGTTTTTTGACTTACTTATGGTAGAAAATGGTTGGTGCAATCACCTTGTTACTTAGTAGCAAGGCTTTTCTATTATAAAGATATATTTTACAATGAGGGATAAAATGAAAAGTATTAAACAGTATATGAGTTTTGTCAAACCGTATAAATGGAAGATTGTTTGGACGATTTTAATTGGAATTGTAAAGTTTGGAATACCGTTATTAATACCGTTAATTTTAAAATATGTAGTGGATGACATTATCGGTACGAATGCTTTGAGTAATGCTGAAAAAACTACGCAATTATTTTGGATAATGGGTGGGGCATTTTTTATATTTGTTGTTTTACGACCACCAATCGAATACTTCCGACAGTACTTGGCACAGTGGGTTGGAAATCGAGTGTTATTTGATATACGCGATAAGTTATTTGATCATCTACAAAAACTGAGTTTAAAATACTATTCTCAGACAAAAACCGGGGAGATTATTTCCCGGGTGATAAATGATGTCGAACAGACAAAGAATTTTGTTGTTACAGGTCTTATGAACGTTTGGCTTGATCTAGTCACAATTATAATAGCAGTGTCTATTATGCTGACATTTGATGTAAAACTTACGATTGTTGCCATTTTGTTATTTCCGCTTTATGGTTTTTCAATTAAATACTTCTTTGCTAAATTACGTAAATCAACACGAGAAAGGTCACAAGCCTTAGCTGAAATGCAAGGGCATTTACACGAACGCGTTCAAGGTGTGCCTGTAACAAGAAGTTTTGCACTGGAAGATTATGAACAAGAACAATTTGGTGAGCAAAATAATAATTTTTGGGATAAGTCGATGAATCAAATTAACTGGAACGCTCGTACTTTTGCCGTGACAAACACTATTACAGATCTCGCACCTTTACTAGTTATTGCATATGCTGCTTACCATGTTATTCAAGGTAATCTTTCATTAGGAACAATGGTTGCTTTTGTTGGATTTATGGATCAGGTTTATAGTCCATTACGCCGTCTTGTCAATTCATCGACTGTTTTAACACAAGCGGTTGCCTCCATTGATCGAGTGTACGAATTAGCTAATGAACCATACGACATCGTTGATAAGCCAGGAGCAAGCGAGTTGAAAGATGTTGTTGGTACGATACAATTTGAAAATGTAAAGTTTCAATACGACAAGGAAGAAAACCAAGTCTTAAAAGGAATCAACCTCGATGTAGAAGCCGGAGAGACAATCGCACTAGTGGGTATGAGTGGTGGGGGGAAATCAACATTAATTAGTTTAATCCCCAGATTTTACGACGTTACAAGTGGTGCAATAAAAATTGACGGTATAGATATAAGAGATGTTAAGGCTCGTTCATTAAGAGATAAAATTGGAATTGTGTTACAAGATAATATTTTATTTAGCGAATCCATTGCAATGAATATTCGTATGGGAAATCCTCATGCAACAGATGAAGAAGTCATTGCGGCGGCCAAAGCTGCAAATGCACACGACTTTATTATGGAGATGCCAGCTGGATACGATACATTGGTAGGTGAGCGTGGTGTAAAACTATCAGGAGGACAAAAACAACGGATAGCTATCGCCCGTGTCTTTTTAAAAAATCCACCAATATTAATTTTTGACGAAGCAACGTCAGCACTTGATCTAGAAAGTGAACATATGATTCAAGAGGCTGTGGAAAAGTTAGCAGCAGAACGGACCACGTTTATTGTTGCGCATCGTCTTGCCACAATTACACATGCTGATCGGATTGTAGTCATTGAAAATGGACAAATAACAGAAGTTGGCGCTCATGATGAGCTGATGCAATTACAAGGAAGCTATTATCATTTATATCAAGTACAAAATCTAGATAATGGACCAACGGAAGCTATGGAAATAAATAAGCATGAAGACCATTTGACTCAAGAGGAGAAGCCACTATTTTAGAATAGTGGCTTTGTAATAGTTGAAAAGAAATTGCCAGCCGTGTTGAAGAAGCAAGAACAGGTTGGAAAAGGCATTTTGCTTGTTGTAGAATTAGCTAATGCATGTTGAAACTTCATGCAACAATAAAAAATTTTCGTTTTTTCTTTGTTCAGCTCTTGTCTATCCCATCTGGTCTGGCCAGACATCCATAAAAAAACAAGCATGTGGAGTAATATTTTTCCACATGCTTGTTGTATAATAGGTCATCCTATCCTTTTGAAAAGATTGAAGAAATCCATTCTAAAATTGCTTTGAAGAAACCTTTAATGGCATCAATAATGCCTTTTCCTTCATCGCTAGCTGCAAAGTCATCCCATTTTTGTTTAGCGTTTTTTAATGTATCATTTACTTTATCCCAATCTATATTTAAATCTTTAATTTTTTTGAATAGTTCTACCAGTTGGTTTAAGCGATCTTCACTTAATGTAATACCAAGTTCTTTTGCTACATCTTGAATGATTTGACGTATATCTGCTTCTGTTTCAGGTTTTTCCTTTGAAATCTTTTCTTTTACTTTATTAAAGAAGTCCGTTGCATCTTTTTCATCTACACCATCTTTAATTAAATCAGATGTTAATACCATTTCCTCGTTAGCAGTTAACTTTTGGTCTTCATCAATTTCCTTACCACTTTTCACTTCATAAGCTTTAATAATTCCAGTTAGAGCCCCTGTCCCAGAAACGGAAAATGGTGCTGTAATTTGTATTTTTGCATTTTCAATTCCTGCCGTAGCCAACGCATTTACATACATCTGCTCCGTAATAAAATTAATGTTATTCGTTTCAACGACAATGCCATCACCTTTATTGCCAATTGTTATTTTGGCAGATGAAATTGCCCTTGATCCAATTTGAGCTGCTGGAATAAAATCGCCAAGATATCTATGTTCTTCCTCGTTGGTAACATAAACAATGTCAATGTCGTTTTCGTCTACATCAAACTCTTTTAAAATTTGCTGCTTTTGACTATCTGTTAAATCTTCTCCTAACGTGATAATCTCTTCTCCCGCAATTAAATCTGCATGTGCTATGAACGGGGACATTAGTAGTGATGCAAGCAAAACGATAGTGCTCAAAACTAATTTTTTCCTCATTTAAAATTCTCCTTTATCCTTTAAAAGATAAAAACTATTATCATTTTAGCACGTCCCATGGAAAGATGGAACAAATAGATGAAATATTGTACGAATAATACGTTTCCATTCTATCTATCTTCTAAAATACCATGTATAGCATATCTATTCAAAGTCTCCATCTAATATGTAGAAGATTTTATGAAAGTATGAAGGAGTGTAAAAATCTCTAAATGGAAGTTGCACCCTATAGAAAAGTAAATTCATTATCAAGGAATGTATCTATGTGACAAAAGATTAAGACAAGCTTTCCCAATCTATGCATATAGTAGTAATAATGATCATGTAAAAGGGGAATAACATTGAACAGCTTACCGTGGATTGTGCTTGTTTGCTTATGTATCATTTTAATAAAGAGTTTAGGTAACTACTTTAATATCAAGAGGAGTAGAAAAACTTCAGTTGAACTTGTTGAAAAGCAGTTCTCAATGGAAACATTTTATACATTAATTATGATTTATATTATTGTATTAATCGGTTTTGGTTCTATCTATTTTATTTTATCATTTCAAGGTCTCATTTTAGTTGAGAATGGTAAGATTGATGACGTTAATATAATCGGTTCACTCGTGCACTCATTTTATTTTAGTGGTGTTACATTGTTAACGATTGGCTATGGAGATATTACACCTATTGGAATTGGTCGTCTGTTAGCAATTATCGAGGCTTTAATTGGTTATATTCTTCCAGCGGCTTTTATATTGCGGATTGTCATCCAACATCGGAATGAGAGAGATTATTAAATGCCTTATTCGTGACGATAAAGTTTTGATTGAAAAGGCCTGTAGCTGAGTTTGGATCGGCTACAGGCTTTTTTATGGTGCAAAAAATCTATAGTTCCTTTTCCATGAGCGTTGATACGTCGTGAAAACCAAGTTTTTCATATAAATATTTTGCCGGATTTCCTGAAAAGACATTTAGTTGTACCTTTTTAAAATGAGCTTCTTTTAACCTCGCAAACGCGTGTTCAAGTAATGCATGGGCAATTCCTTGCTTTCGATATTTTGGTAACACGTATAGCTCTGGAA
Source organism: Paracerasibacillus soli (assembly GCF_042432965.1). NCBI lineage: Bacteria > Bacillati > Bacillota > Bacilli > Caryophanales > Bacillaceae > Paracerasibacillus > Paracerasibacillus soli. The sequence goes on from NZ_JBHLWL010000036.1 coordinate 147,346, forward strand.
TTAATCCTTCCACTTCATCTGTAAAATAGTTATAAGATTGGCCCACACCAACCCAACCTACAATCATTTGATCATCCATATAAACGAGATAGTATCCGCCGTCCGCTAGGATTTTTGGCATCATTTGTAAGGAGGCTGATATATCTTCTTTTACGAATCCCATGGTGGACTCCTTTATCACGGTTGAAGCGTAAGTTAATATTTTCTTACACTCGTAATCTGTAGCATTTCTGATACGCATGATAACAACTCCTATTAACATGGTAGTGGTTCCAAAAATATGATGATGAATTTTATATTCTAATTCCTTTGGGAAGACATCTTAAAATAACTACATATAATATTTTATGCAATCCCATTAGTTATGATATTCCGGGTTATAGCATGAATCCATCATATAAATAAGAGTCCAATGAATGGGGAGGTACATATGCTATAAGTAAAAAGCTTTATGAGGTGTGGAAATGACGATAATTAATACAGAAAAATGGTTGATCGAAACTTGGGATGATCCAATTGAAATGTGCGAGCAGTTGGAGAAGTACTTTCAGCACGTCTCGTCATCTGAAATTTATCATTACTTGACAATGCATGGCATGTATCATCATCCATTACAAGATGGTGAGTCTATCATACAGGAACTACGAACTAACAATTGTTGGGAAGTTATTCGTAAGGAGGAACAAAGACTAAGAAAACTTTGGAATGGGCCAGATATTCCTATTTTTATTTTTCCAGCTGATCCAAACAGTCAGGAGCTTAGGAAAAACTTCAATGGCAAATCTGGTTTGGCTTTTGCGGATAAGTTATTTTTGTTTTTAGCTGCACAAAACTCCGTAAGTGAAATGAAAGCCCTGTTTACGCATGAATATAACCATGTTTGTCGCTTAGCAAAACTCGATAAAAAAGAAACAGATTATGTATTATTAGATTCCATTATAATAGAAGGTTTAGCGGAATATGCCGTATTAGAACAATTTGGTGACGAACATACCGCGCAGTGGACAACATATCATACAGACGTTGAATTAGAAAATATGTGGCAGCGTCTCATATACCCAATGCGCCATCTGCCAAAAGGGATACGAAGACATCATGATATATTATATGGGGCTCGCTTATATCCGAAAATGGTAGGATATTGTGTTGGGTATTATTTAGTTCATCAATATGCAAAGAAATATAAACTTACATCGAAGGAGTTATTTGAAATCCCATCATATAAAATTGCTCAAATTACGGATGAAAAAACCTCGTATTTTTCGGGGATGAATGATAGTGGGTAACTTTAAATAAGTAGAAAAATAGCAGGTAAATTGTACAAATGATATGATAAAGATAATAAGTTATATGGAGGGAACGATGATGTCTATTGAAATAGGAAAGCAAGCACCAAATTTCACATTAGAAAGTCAGACAGGAGAACGTGTGAGTTTATCAGATTTTAAAGGAAAGAATGTGGTGTTATATTTTTATCCGAAAGATATGACACCTGGATGTACAACACAAGCATGTGATTTTCGCGATAGTCACGAGAGCTTTCACGATGTAAATGCTGTGATTATCGGAATTAGTCCAGATCCGATTGCACGTCACCAAAAATTTATTGATAAGTACGACCTCCCTTTTTCACTTTTAGCCGATGAAAATCATGAGGTTGCTGAAGCATACGGTGTATGGAAGTTAAAGAAAATGTTCGGCAAAGAATATTACGGTATCGAACGTTCTACATTTATTATCGATAAAGAAAGTAAAGTACAAAAGGAATATAGAAAAGTACGTGTAAAAGGTCATGTAGAAGAGGCATTAACATATATAAAAGAGAATAATCAAGTGTTTGCATAAGTTGTGATATATAAGAGGCTGGGCATCAAGAGTTTGACTCCCTCATTTAACTACTATAATGAGTGTAAAGTTTAGTGTTTCATACTGAGTGTAGTAGTTTTAGGGGGATGGGACTTTGGTTTCTAGCCTCTTTTTCATTTATAGGTAATCATTTATCTCAGTCTATTACGTTTTGTTTACGTGGATCACATGGTGTTATAACTTCCCCATTACTTGAATAGGTATATGTAAAACAGGCATAGACGAGGTGATTGTATGAAGCTTTTTAAAAAGGTCTATTTTTATATACGATACTTTATGAGCAAGATATTATTTCGTTTTTTGAAGCGGGTTTGTGATATGTTGGTGAGCATGTGTTTACTACTTATACTTTCTCCAGTGATGGTAATAATCGCAGTTATTTTATATAAAAAAGAAGGAGGACCAATTATATTTCGTGAACTCCGAATAGGGAAAGATCAACGAACCTATATGATGTATGTATTCCGTACAACATCAAAGCCAACAACTGTTATCCGCGCATTACCTCCACATCCATTTCCTGATAGTTGGAAAAAAGGTGTGCCACATACATTTAAGTTTTTTCGTTATGATCAGCGAATTTATACGGAAATTGGGTCGGTGTTACATAAATATAAACTTTATAAATTACCTCTATTATGGAATGTGCTAAAAGGTGACATGAGTTTAATTGGACCGGAGCCCGAAAACCCAGATGTTGCAAATTATTACAATCGATACCAAATGAACCGTTTAATTGCAAGGCCAGGAATAATTGGGTATGCACAATTACACGGACTCAATAATATCACACATCGTAAAAAGGTAGAATATGACCTATATTACGTACATAATCAATCCTATTTACTAGATTTGAAAATAGCATGGGCTTATCTTCGTATCTTCATGAAAAAAACAGTAGATAGCAAGAAGCCCAAGGCCGTGGACTTGCAAGTAGAGGATTACAAATCATCGAATTAAAGAGAAAGTGTGGAAGATTACTAATTGAAGTAAGAATATAGCGTAGGTTAGCATTTGATATTCTATACTAATTCTCTATTATGTTTGCTGTTCAACCTAATTAAAAACGTTTACAATAATATAAGGGTTAAAAACATCGGAGTTGAAAGGGGAAAAATAAACGTGATTCTATTTTCAGCAAAACTATCAACGAAACAGCAGGAACAATTAATGGAACAATTTCCACATACAACATTCCAGTTCTGTCACAATATGGAGGAAGCGAAGGACTACTTATCAGAAGCAGTTGTCTTCGCAACATATGGTGTAGATTTAACACCAAAATTATTAAGCCAGGCAAAAAAATTACGGTGGATCATGGTTCTTTCTGCTGGATTAGAAGAGATGCCGCTATCGCAAATTAACGAAAGAAAGATTATTGTAACAAATGCAAGGGGAATTCATAAAATACCAATGGCGGAATATGCAATTTCAATGTTGTTACAAGTGAGTAGGCAAGAAAAAATACTCATTAAAAATGAACAAGAAAATAAATGGGACAAATCACTACGAATGGATGAGATTAATAGCAAGACAATACTCATTGCAGGAACTGGTGCAATAGGTCAAGAAGTTGCTCGACTAGCAAAAGCATTTCGTATGAAAACAATTGGAGTGTCGAGAAGTGGGAAAGCCGTAGCATATTTTGATGAAACATACATTACAAAAGATATGTTGAGCGTTTTACCAAAAGCAGATTTTATCGTATCAGTATTACCGAGTACAAAGGAAACAAAACAAATGTATAAGAAAGAACATTTTAAAGCAATGGCAGATCATGCAATATTTCTAAACATGGGCCGCGGTGATGTCGTGGAGGAGGAAGTCTTACTGCATGCACTTGATAAGTGTCAAATAAGTCATGCTGTTTTAGATGTTTTTGCAACAGAGCCTTTACCTGAAAATCACCCGTTTTGGGAACACGAGAAGGTAACGGTAACGCCACATTTGTCAGGTGTTTCCGTCCATTATATGGAAAGGGCATTAGACATATTTAAAGAGAATTTACAAAGCTTTTTACAAGACAAAACATGTGTGAAAAACCTAATTGATGTCACAAGGGGGTACTAGCATGCGTATTTATACAAGGTCAGGAGATAAAGGGACGACCTCCTTAATATATGGGAGAAGAGTTCCAAAGAATGACATGCGTGTAGAAGCTTATGGAACATGTGATGAAGCAAACTCTATGATAGGCTTAGCTTTAAGCTATCTAGACGGAGTAGACTGGAATGGGAAAGATGTATTTTTAGAAAAAATGCATCGGGTACAAACGATAATATTTCATGTAGGTGCAGAATTAGCAACCCCAGTTGATCGAGAGGTAACCTGGAAGTTAAAGAAAACACACATTGAAGAATTAGAAAAACAAATAGATGAATGGGATGCAACACTTGATCCGTTGAAAAACTTCATTTTGCCGTCCGGACACCAAGCTTCAAGTGCTTTACATCTGGCAAGAACAGTTGTGAGACGTGCAGAGCGACTAGTAGTTGGTTTGGTAGATGAAGGTGTAAACGAAATGGTTGTATCCTATTTAAACCGTTTATCTGACTTTTTATTTGTAGCTGCTCGATATGTGAACAAGCAAGTAGGGGGAACGGAAATACCTTTAAAGGCTGATGTTTAATTAAAGTGGGAATTGTCACTCACCTTAGTTGTGGTGAATATTTTTAGCTATATGAAGTAGTTATAATCATTATTAAGTAATAATATACTTATATTGACAGAATCATATATAACCTTGTACACTAATTATAAGGATTATAATTTAATAATATTATTAAAGTTAATAAAAACGGAATATTATATTGAAAGCGAGGTGCATGACGGTGTCAGAAGGAAAATTACAAAGAGCAATCGAGACATTAAAGGATGCAGGGGTCCGAATTACACCACAGCGTCATGCGGTACTTGACTATTTATTGCATTCGATGACACATCCGACAGCAGATGAAATCTATAAAGCACTTGAGGGGAAATTCCCAAATATGAGTGTTGCGACAGTATATAATAATCTACGCGTGTTAAAAGAGGTAGGTTTAGTTCGCGAACTTACATATGGGGATGCATCAAGCAGGTTTGACTGCGAAACGACTGAGCATTACCATGTTATATGTAATGAATGTGGCAAAATTGTTGATTTTCATTATCCATCCTTGGATGAGGTGGAAAAGTTAGCCGAACAAGTAACAGGTTTTGACGTAAGTCACCATCGTATGGAGATATATGGTAAGTGTGAAGATTGTCAAGAACTAGCTACACGAAAACATTAGAATATGATGTATGATTCAAGCCAAGCCAGATACGGTAGTGAAATTTCTATTGTGTTTGGCCTTTTTGTTTATCTCAATTTAGCCGATTATAAGACTCCTTAGTTCAAAATTTTGAGTGGATGGGATTTAAAATAGGAAATGGGGGTTGGAGCTAATAACGATAAAAGCTGATTTAGTTAATTAATAATTAGTAGCGGGGAATTGCGAAAACCATCACTAAATGCTATTCCGCTTTATATTTGCTCTGCTTTTTTAAGGGATTAAGTCGCGATTATTGGAAGTCTTACATTGCCTGTCATGCTATTTAAGTGAAATGGAATAAAGTAGATATGAAAAAGGAATCCATAATAAGCGGATTCCATTAATTAAGAAAGATCTCTAATATTTAATATAGAAATATGTACTTCCACACTATTTATCAGGGGTGATTTCTTCTATAGATTTTACATTACGATATTTGCGCTTATTATAACGTTCATCAAATTCTTTTCCTTCTAAATCTTTATCAAGTGTTAATGGTTGTTTGCAATGCATACAAGCATCGACACGTCCAAGCATCTTTGTATGCTTGTTACAACTTGGACAAATGATAGGGATTGCCCGTAAAGAAAACATACCAATCCAAAGGTAAACAACACAACTAAACACAACAGCAAGTATACCTAGTATAAAAAATATTGCCATTACCCACGGTGTTTTCTTAAATAAAATCCCTACGTACATTAGTAAAATACCACCGAATATTAATATCAATGCAAAGGAACGTATTTTGTTAATTTTACTTGAATAAACAAGTTGTTGTTGCGCCATGATAATCCTCCTTCTTTCTCTATTGTATAGTATATCATCTATTTATAAAATAGCATGCAACCTCATTCATTGTTCTTCCATCATCGTAATACGAATAGCAGTTCTAAGCAAGAATTGTAAAAAAGATAACGCGTGCAAATGTAAATGATGGTTGTACATACTATGAATGGGAATACGAATTGAAAATATAAACTATTCCATGTTAGTTGGGTGACATATAAATAAAATAACATGCCAAATTGGCTTTGCTCGTAGGTTAATATTATCTCCTTGTAATTAAAATAATGAGAGGGTATAACGTTTCTTGTAATTGCTCACTTATAGGCTTGGCTACTTCGCAATTATAGTTATGGTAGGAAATATGCCTATATTATATGGAATAGAAGGAATGGTTCAAGAGACGTATAATAGATAGGAAGCTACTCTGATTATGTTTATATATGAATAGTTTAACAGAATATGTGTGAAACGATTGATATAAATCTTACCTATGATGATGTTCTACTATATCTGTATTATTTTTACTGAGCGTGTAAATTATAGATGGAAATCAAATCAACAAGTTAACCGGGGGTAGCCATCAATTAAACTAACACCAAGGATAAACAAATCTTATCATATCCTTGTAACGTGCTTTTATATTTAATAAAAAACTTGTTGACTTTGCTTTATATCCGTGATAAAGTATAACTTGTCGCAAAAAACGCTACTATGTTATCATGTTCGACAGTATAAATGTTGACATTGTTAATTAAACATGATAATTTAATAAAGTCGCTCTTTTGAAAGATGATGTAAATCAACTTAAAAAAAGATGTTGACTCAGAAGTGTTAATGTGATATATTAATAAAGTCGCCAATTTAGTTGGTGAATTTAAGAAGTAATATTTGCTCTTTGAAAACTGAACAGAACGACCAGTATTCGAAACAAATGGTAAAGGTGCTTTTGGCAACTTAGTTGCTAAGTGCTTGAATCAAAAACTTTGAAGAAAAACAACCTCGTTTTTCTTATTTATAGCTAAGAAACAACAAACTTTTTTGGAGAGTTTGA
>NZ_JBHLWL010000037.1:0-30861 GCF_042432965.1 Paracerasibacillus soli
ACTTTAATTCTACAGGGAAACTCACTTGTTTTCTATTTTTACTAATACTAAAAATAGTGTTAGTGAATTTTTATCACCAACACTATTTATTGTAGAGCCCCCTTTGTTTTGTCTCTCGTTGTAAATTTATTCACTCTCTTGTTCTGATTGAACAGGAGGATTTTCTGTTTCTGATTCATCTTTCCCATACTTATACTGAGTAGGGTCAACCGGTTTCCAATCGTCATTTGGTTTATAAAAACGGAGTAAATCACCAAATACTAACTTATCGGAAAGAGCTAATTCATGTTCAACTTGCTCTCTTAATTCCTTCATTTCTTCAGTAGGTTCGATTTCTTCTCCCGTTTTATTATCATAGTATGTTCCTGAAATCATACTATAGTCAGTCGTAATAAATGTTCCATTACGGAATGGGATGAAGTCTTTGTGATCCTTAGAAAATATATCTGTACCAAATTGGATATAATCTTGTGCTCGGATTCCCATTAAGTGTAATAATGTTGGCATAACATCCATTTGGCCGGCGTACTCGTGATTAATTCCCTTGCTTTCAACACCAGGGATTTTAATGATTAAAGGCACGCGTTGTAGTTGTGCACTCTTAAATGGTGTAATTTCCTCACCTAGAAGTTCTGACATTGCTCGATTATGGTTTTCAGAAATTCCATAGTGGTCACCATAAAGTAAAATAACTGAGTTGTCATATAGACCAGCTTCTTTTAAATCGTGGAAGAACTGTTCTAATGATTCATCTAAATAACGTGCTGTTTGGAAGTAACGGTCTACTGATTTGTCACCTGTTTCGGCAGGTGCAATTGTCGTCTCATCTTCATCAATTAAATATGGGTGATGGTGAGTTAATGTCATAGTATGTGCATAAAATGGTTGCTTTAATGATTGAAGCATTGGGATAGACTCTTTAAAGAATGGTTTATCCTTTAGTCCATAGTTAATGACATTATCTTCACTCATATCATAATAAGATGCGTCGAAATATTCATCGATTCCAAATTGCTTGTAAATCTCATCGCGGTTCCAAAATGATTTATAGTCACCGTGTAAAACGGCTGATGTGTAACCGAGTTTCTGATCTAAAATTGCAGGTAATGCTTGATACGTATTTGTACCTTTCGTAAAGAATGCAGCACCTTGTGGTAGCCCATATAACGAGTTGTCTAAGATAAACTCTGCATCCGCTGTTTTCCCTTGCTCTGTTTGATGGAAAAAGTTATCAAAATACGTAAAACCTTGACTTTTATCGTGTACTAAAGAATTCAAAAATGGTGTAACTTCTTCACCATGAAGTTTATAATCTATTAAAAATGATTGGAAAGATTCTAGGTGAATTTTAATAATATTTTTCCCTTTAGCAACACCAAATAATTCTGGGTTTGGTTCAGCAAACTTATTTTTTGTGTAGTTCTCAACCTCTGTAATGTCACTACTATCTGCAAATACACGTTGAGAAGACGTTTTTAAGTTTTGAATTGCATCATAAATTGCAAAGTTGTAAGCCCCAAGATATTTCACAATATAGTTACGGTCGAAAGATCTTTTTAATAATTGTGGTCGATCTGCTTCAGCCATTCCTAAGTTAATAGAAAAAGCGATGATACCTGTCATTAAAACGAGTACAGGCTTTTTCCAATTGATGCGTGTTAAAGACCAATTTTTACGAGACCATACATACAATGCAATTAATACGATAATATCAAGCGTATAAAATAAATCATGCCATTCTATTAAGTTAGCAATACTGCCACCTAAACTACCAAAGTTACTTGTTTGTGTAAGCGTCGGTAGCGTAATATAATCAGTATTGAAACGATAATAAACAACATTTGCATAAAGGAAGAAACTCATTAAACCTTCAATTATAATAATCCAAATGCCCGCTCTTTTTCCTTTGGCAAATAATGCGATGCCAAGAAAAATTAATGCGGAACTAAGTGGATTAAAAAATAAGAGAAATTGTTGTACACCATTTTTAACATCTAAGTTGAATTCATTTAAATAAATTATATACGATTTTAGCCAAAGTAAAGTCACTGCTACAAAGAAAAATCCCATCTTTGTTGATAATGCTTTCTTCACTTTGATTCACCTCTGTTAATTTTTATAGTCAAGAAAAGTCTATAAACAAATTTTAACAATAAGTAATTTTAACGCATAATCACCAGAACATCAATAGCTAGTTTACATTTTTTACTTGGGAAAGTATACCTAATTGAATATCTTATGGTAAAATAAGCTTTGTTGCAAATTTCGACATATATAGGAAACACGATATATAGAACGGAAATGATAGGATATAGAAGGAGCAATAATATGAAGAATTACATACGTAAGGAACGGTTAAAAGATTATCTACTCGTGATAATTGGTGCATCCATTGTAGCTATTGCCTATAATTTATTTTTATTACCAGCTAAACTTGCCGCGGGTGGTCTTTCAGGAATTAGTACCATTTTATATGAACTATATCATTATAGCCCTGCACTTACACAGATGCTTATGAACATTCCTATTATTATTCTTGGATGGTTCATATTAGGTTCAGATTTTAGTGGTAAAACAATAGTCGGCACATTTTGGGTTCCTCTTGTTATTTGGTTAACAAAAGATATTCCATTTACGATTACGAATCCCCTGTTGGGAGCGATATACGGTGGCGTAATTTTGGGAACAGGACTTGGGATTGTTTATATCGGTAATGGGTCAACGGGTGGAACTGCTGCTATTGCACAGATTATTAAGAAGTTTACAGGTAAATCTAGTGGGATTTCGCAGCTTATTGTAGATGGCGTTGTTGTGACAGCGTCATTAATTGTCTTCGATTTGGAAACGACGTTATTTGCGCTGTTAGCCATTTATGTAACAAGTAAAACAATTGATTTTGTACAATTAAGAACTTCAGCCTCCAAATTGATTTTAATTATTACGGAAGAGGAAGAGAAAGTTCAAACGCTTATTAAAGAAGGAATTGACCGTGGTTTAACAAAGGTACAATCTGTTGGTGGCTATACAAATGAACATAAAACAATGATCTTATGTGTTGCAGAGCAACAAGAAGCAGTGGAATTAAAAAAATTACTGCAAGAAGAAGTACCAGCAGCATTCGTCATTTTCTTAAATGCCTCTGAAATTTTGGGGAGAGGTTTTACGTTAGATAAGTATGATGGACAAAAATTATAATGAGGGCTAAAAAGACTTTCGATAGATGAGAGTCTTTTTTTATCGCATTTACCTGCTGTTAGGCGCTCACTTCAATAAGTCGTAGGATGTAAAAAAATGCTAAGCGGGAGATCAATAGCGAGTAAAATTCCGGTTCGTTCAACTTACAATTAGTAGAGGTATTTTGGAATAACCTTATTGCTCGAGTGTTGCTTTATTGTAACTTACTTATTAAAAAATGAGTGGAATTCATGACATAACATAATGAGACAAATAATATTCTTTTTTCTTCATATACTATATAGTGGATTGGTTTATTTTATAGGAGGGATGGGATGGCATTAAATATTACACAACAGTTAATTAAAAGTCATCTCGTATCAGGAGAGATGAATCCCGGTGAAGAAATAGGGTTAAGGATTGATCAGACATTGACGCAAGATGCAACAGGGACACTCGTTATGTTGGAATTAGAGGCAATGGGATTAGAACGAGCAAAAACGGAAGCATCCGCTCAATATGTCGATCATAATTTAATTCAGGAGGATAGTAAAAATCCTGATGATCATTTGTTTTTGGAAAGTGCATCAAAAAGGTTCGGGTTGTATTATAGCCGCCCAGGAAATGGTGTGAGTCATCCCGTACATATGCAGCGCCTAGCTAAGCCTGGTAAGACATTGCTCGGTTCAGATAGTCATACTTGTGCAAACGGATGTATGGGCATGCTGGCAATGGGTGCGGGAGGAATTGATGTAGCTCTAGCAATTGCAGGAGAGCCATTTTATGTAAAAATGCCAAAAGTATGGGGGATAAAATTAACAGGGAAACTACCAGATTGGGTAAGTGCGAAAGATGTTATTTTAGAATTGTTACGTCGTCATGATGTAAAAGGTGGCGTAGGAAAGGTAATTGAATACTATGGACCTGGACTAGATGAATTAAGTGCAATGGATCGTCATGTCATTGCGAATATGGGGGCAGAGCTTGGGGCGACAGGTACTGTTTTTCCATCTGATAAAGAAATTAAACGTTTTTTAAAAGAGCAAGGTCGTGAAAAGGATTGGGTAGAACTGAAAGCGGATAAAGGTGCATCATATGACATCGATGAGGAAATTAATTTATCCGAATTAGTTCCGTTAATTGCGAAGCCAACAAGTCCAGGAAATGTTGTTCCGGTAAGTGAAATTGCTGGAACACCAATTTATCAATCTTATATTGGGTCTTCAGCAAACCCAGGATATCGTGACTTTGCAGTTGCGGCGGAAATTGTCAAAGGACGTCGTGTAGCGGATGGTGTTTCATTTGATATTAATCCAACTTCTAGACAGATGCTTACTGATCTAGTGAAAGAAAGTCATATTGCAAGCCTTTTGCAAGCGGGTGCGCGCTTGCATCAAGCTGGATGTAACGGATGTATTGGGATGGGGCAAGCACCAGCAACAGGTAGAAATAGTTTACGAACAACACCAAGGAATTTCCCAGGTCGTTCAGGAACGAAAGAAGATAGTGTGTTTTTATGTAGTCCAGAAACTGCAGCAGCATCTGCATTAACTGGTAAAATAACCGACCCGAGGACATTAGACTTTGCCTATCCAGAAGTAAAGGATCCAAAAAAGCCTACGATTGATGTGAATTTACTTGATCATCCTTTACCGTTAGAAGAAGCGAAAAAGACGAATATCGTAAAGGGACCAAACATTGCGTCGATTCCAGAAATGGATGAGATGCCAGATGAACTAGCTTTACCAGTCTTACTGAAAATGGGAGATAATATTTCTACGGATGAAATACTGGCTGGTGGAGCACGTGTGTTACCTTATCGTAGTAATCTACCAGAGATTAGTAAATTTACTTTTGAAATTGTCGATGATACGTATTACAAGCGAGCAAAGGAGACGGTTGAACAAACAGGCCATGCAGTAATAGGCGGATTTAACTATGGGCAGGGGTCAAGTCGTGAACATGCTGCGTTAGCACCACGATACTTAGGTTTAAAAATCGCTTTGGTAAAGGACTTTGCGCGAATCCATTGGCAAAACTTAGTTAACTTTGGTATTTTACCGCTAACATTTGTTAACGAATCAGACTACGACTTGCTAGAACAAGGGGATGTATTAAAGGTAACTGGTTTACGCAATAAAGTTAAACAGGGTGGAGCATTTTCATTAACAGTCCAAGGGAAAAATATTGATATAAAAGTAATGCAAGCATTGTCTGAACGTCAAAAGGAAATCATGTTAAAAGGTGGCATTATTAATTGGGCAAAAGAACGTAGTACATGATGTTGAATGGAGGTTTTAAACATGGCGATAAAAGAAACATGTAAAGCATGTCACGGAACTGGCATGCTTTCCGATGATGAGGGCTGGCAATATAAATGTAGTGTCTGCCATGGTGATGGCATCATTCAAGAGGGTTCAGAAAAGACAGTGCGTGTTATGTTAACAGACGATAATAATCGATTGCTCGATTGAATCAATATCATAATAGGCCTTTTAAAATACAAAGGTTACGAAATAGGGAATACTCCTGTTTTTAAACACATTAAAGCCGCATGAAATCAAGTTAAATCATGATTTCATGCGGCTTATTTCTGCTTATCTACGGCTTAGTCCTGACATTGTACGTAGCTGTTTGTTGCTATTTTTATTAAATAGATTCATTTTGAATGTGTCCAATAACCTAAAAATGGCATGGAAGTGGTCTAATGCATCATTGTGCCGCCTTGTATTGGAGCAAAGCCGTTTACATAATTTTGTGTATCTTGCTGCGTAAGTTGTGGTACTTGGTAATATTGTTTTTTATTTGAATACAAGAATAGCTCATAGGCCATCTCAATGATATTAGGAATACTGTCAGCAAAGATTCTTCTTAAAACTGGGTTTGTACTTTCTAATGCTGCATCCGTGAATGCAGTAGCACATGATTTTAAACCACCCATCATAAAGCCAGAAATACATTGGTCATTAATTTCGTTAACAGATTGGGCTGGTGCTTTTGGCTGAGTTGGCTTCGTACCGTATACGACATCATTGTTTTCGTTCATTTCATATACTTGTGTTTTTACCGCAGGGTCTTGTCCAGATTTAAGTGTTTCAATTATTGTGTTGTACATTTGTGACTTAAAGGATTTATGACGTTGTAAAATTGATTTCAATTCAGGGTCTTGAATGTGCTGTTCATAAAACAGTGATTGTTCCAATGCACCAACGAGTCCACCTACAGCTTCATGTGCATCAAAAATTTCATGACCACCATGATTCATTTGTGGGGGCATGTTTGTGGAGTTTTGAAAATATTGATTTTGACCTTGATTTTGATTTTGAAATTGCATATTCATCCTCCTTTGTAATCATTATTATTTTTCACTTATTTGGGTAAATTATTCTTTAAAGAAAATGAAAAGAAATGAATGATAGCTAAAAATCAGAGGCAAAAGTTTCAAGTATTTGTGAAATAATTGTATAATATGTTCATCTTTGCACATGGGGGTAATGAAATGAAGGAAGAAAATGAATTAGAACAAACACCTAAAAATATAGAAGTGTGGGAGGATGTTGTTCGAATAAGGGATTTAATTATAAGCTTAACGATATGCAGTGTCACAACGATGGTTGGATATTTAATTGCTGCAAATGACCCTGCTCGTTCACTTACTTTTGGATTAATTGGAACCGCTGTCGGATTTATTATATGTAGTATGATAATCAAGCCAAAGCGAAAATTTACATATGTTGAAAATGAGGAGGAGTAGCAAATGGATGTGACATTAATTTTGCAGTTAGTTGCTGCCTCCGTTTTTGGTGCGGTTCTATATACAATTATTGGGATTGCACCCGGTACTGATGAAACAGCGGTACTTGCACCAGTAACACTTGTATTAGTATTTATGGGGTTGGAGCCAATTGTTATTCTGGCATTTTTTATTTCAGCAATTGTAGCGAAGAAATTGACCGACTCTATCCCGGTAGCGGTTGCGGGGATTCCCGGTGGTGTAATGGCTGCACCAATGGTTGATCATGCAATGGTCTTAAAAAAATATGGCCTACCTGATATGAGTATTCGAAAGATGGCTTCAGGATCTGTTATCGGTACAATCGTTGCGGTTCCTGCAAGTTTATTATTAGCAAGCTTAATTGCACCTTTTGGAAGCGGAATCGCAGAGTATGCGGGGCCAATCTTTTTTGGTGGAGCCGTCTTTTTAGCGTTGATGACTAAAAATCGCATACTGGCTCTTGCTTCCATTTTACCGTTTGCTTTACTTATTCAAGGATTAAGGCATTTATATTGGGAAATTGGTATTATTCCAAAGGATACAACTGTTTTTACTTCTTTCTTTTTAGGAATTACAATCGGGCCCGTTATTTTAAAACTATTTGAATTATTAAATCGGGATATTCGGGACAAGCTACCAAGGTTTGACAAAAAGGAAATCAAAGTAGTAAAAGATCAGAAGGTAAGTGGCTTTCCAAATCCATTTAAAATTTTAGATAAAAAAGAAGTTGGTACAACAGCGGTCGCATCATTAGCAGGGGTTTTAACTTTCTTTATGAGCCCAGTTGGTATGACCATTTTCCTAGGGGAGACATTGACTAACTTTGTGAAAGACCCGATAAAGAGGGCCTCACGTGCTATTTCAGCGATGGATGGATTAACAAATGCAACTTATATTGCAGGTACATTGGTTCCGCTTATTGCAATAGGTTTACCACTTTCTCCAATGGCATTGGGACCAGCAATTGCACTTTTTAAAGCACCACCTGTTTTTACAGAAGAACATAACTTACATCATCTTTTATCCATGAATGAGTTTATTATTGCGACGGTTGTAGGTGCTGCCATTGCGATTGCTTTAACGTATTACGTAACAGTAAAGTATTCACAACAAATTTGTACATTTGTTTTTAAATACATTCCACATGAGGCTTTATTAGGTGTGTTCTTTGCCCTTGTAATTATGCTCGCATATCGCGATGCAGGCTGGATTAATATAGCGGGAGTATTACTTGTTGGAATCGTTGCGGGAACATTGCATAGATGGGGAGTAAACTATGGTGTGCAGTTTATGGTACTCTATTCTGCACCATGGCTATTGGGTTTATTTTGATATGAAGGTAAAGCATATAACTTAACCGAATTTTACATTGAAATGAAACTAAATTAGTTTAGATATCGTACGAATAGTTAAGATGAGATTTTGAGGAGGTATATTTTGCTTCGTATACATAAAAAAGGTTTATTTCTTTTCATGCTTACACTACTGCTGTTATTGATTGGATGTCAAGACACGAAGAAAGAGGATAAAATAAGGAACGATATTGCTGGTCGATGGACCGGAGCAATTCAAGTTCCTAATCAGCCACTAGAGATAGAAGTGACTTTTTCAGAGGATAATGAATGGAATGGCGCGATTACCATCCCTATTCAAGGAGTTGAGGATTATCCATTTAAAAAGGTGGACGTTAGTCAAGGCGATATTACTTTTACAATGGAAATGAATGGACAACTTTTAACTTTTGAAGGGGAAATAAAAGATGCAGAAATGAAGGGTTCATTTACGCAACAAGGACAAACCTTTCCATTTGAACTGAAAAAAGGAAAACAGACTTCCGAAAAAGAAGTGGAAGAAGAGGGGCAGTTTCTTTCTATTGAGACGGATTATGGAACACTTTATGGTGAATTAGCAATTCCTAAAAATGATGGCCCCTTTCCAGTTGTTTTGATCATTCCTGGTTCAGGTCCGACTGATCGTAATGGAAATTCGCTAGGAATAACGAATAATAGTTTGAAGATGGTAGCGGAGGAATTAGCTGAAAATGGTGTTGCTAGCTTACGTTACGACAAACGTGGAGCGGGAAAAAATCAATTGACAAATATAAAAGAAGAAGATCTTGATTTTAATCAGTTTGTTGAAGATGCGACATTATGGGTGAGGGCATTGAAGGAAGATGAACGTTTTACAGATGTCGGAATCATTGGTCATAGCCAAGGATCTTTGGAAGGCATGCTAGCTGCCCAAAAGGCGGATGTGGATCTCTATATTTCTATTGCAGGTGCTGGGAGAACGATTGATCATATTTTACATGACCAATTAAAAGACCAATTGCCTCCTGCGTTACTGAAAGAAAGTGATGAAATAATGCAGAAGCTTAAAGAGGGAGAACAAGTCACCAAAGTAAGTCCGGAATTGGACAGTTTATTTCGAACATCTGCTCAACCTTTTTTAACTTCGTGGATGAGTTATGATCCTACGAAGGAAATAAGAAAGCTAAAAATGCCTGTAATGATAATCAATGGAACACATGATGTCCAAGTTAATGTCCATGAGGCAGAACGCTTGAATGAAGCAAAATCTGATGCAAAATTACTTTTAGTTGATAAAATGAATCATATTTTAAAAGAAGCACCGGATAATTATGAAGAAAATATTGCAACTTATTCTAATCCAGATCTACCCTTAGCGGACGGGTTGATGAATGGGATAATTACGTTTTTGAAGGAGAATCATTTTATCGGAAGTTAACTGGCTATCAGATCCCCCACTTCAGGAATCCATTTATTTAAGTATGATAAGTGGGGGATCAACAGTAGTGAAAACACTGGAATTAACCTTATCAAATAAGTCTGAAAATAAAGGTAATGACTAGTTGTGTAGCATTATGTTAAGCTATATATAATAGTAATGATGATGGAGGGGGATTCATTTGCATAAAAAACAACCGTTATCTTTAACAGACCGTATAGCGTTAATTGATGGATTTGATATGGGAGTCGCCAATCGAACAGGGACCTACGTAATAAAAGAAGAACAGTTAACATTGATTGAAACGGGGCCAAGTCCGTCAGTGCCGTATATTAAGCAGGGGTTGGCAGATTTAGGCTATTCACTTGATGAAGTGAAATATATTATAGTGACACATATTCATCTAGATCATGCTGGAGGCGCAGGGGTTCTTTTAAAGCAGTGCCCGCAAGCTAAAGTTGTCGTTCACCCAAGGGGAAAAAGACATCTAGCTGATCCAAGTAAACTAATTGCAGGAGCAAGAGCGATTTACGGTGATCGTTTCGCGGAATTTTTTGATCCAATTGAACCAATTCCTGAAGACAGATTACTTACAAAAGATGAAGGAGACACATTAGAAATTAGCCCAACTTGTACGTTGAAATTTTTAAATACACCAGGTCATGCCAGACATCATTTTAGCATTTATGATTCTGTCAGTAATGGTGTTTTTACAGGGGATACGGTCGGAGTGCGCTACGATCAACTTATAAAGGATGGTGTCGAGCTCTTTTTACCATCTACATCACCAAACCACTTTGATCCGGAAGCAATGCACGATTCCATTGATCGTATGCTTAGAATGAAATTAGATCGTGTTTATTTTGGGCATTATGGCATGACTGAAAAACCAGAGGAAGCCATGATGCAAGTAAAGAAATGGCTTGATTTATTTGTAGAAGAAGGCGAACAAGTAATGGCTGAAAACTTAGGCTACGATGTATTATCTTCTCGGATTCAAACACATATTAAAAAGTATCTGGAAGAACGAGGGATACCTGATAAACATGAAGTATATATGCTAATAAATTTGGATATGGATGTAAGTTCACTAGGGATGATAGATTATTTTCAAAAAGTTAAACATTAAAGTTGGTAATCTGATGTGGTGAATTAATTATTAAACTTAGATATATGCAGGGGAATAGAGGAAGTATTGTTGGAAAATAGGAGAAAAAGATAAGGTAAACGCTTGGGAAACATAGAAGCCCAAGCGTTTACTATTGAATCTCCAAATAATTAATTATCCTCCTCTGTTCTCATAAATGTTAAAAGGAAAAAGATAACAAAACTAATTAATAAAATCGTACCACCAACAATGAATAAAATTGTCGTTAATGTTTGGCTTAAATCAAATGGTTTTACATAATAGAGCCACATACCAATTGTTAATCCGAATGCCCCGATGATACCTGTCCATACATGTAGTGCAGCAAGTAATTTATTTACTGGTGTGTACAATTTATAATAGATAGACCATGCAAATAAAGTTAACCAACCGACTACAAGTATATGTGCGTGAACAGAACGAAAAGCATACCCTCCAGATCCGGCCATATGTGAGCCAAGAATTGCTCCAATTAGTGCAAATAATGCAGAACAACGTAACAATGTTTTACTGTAAGTTTTCATATTAAAATTCTCCCCTCTATTCTAAAGACTATTCATTTCTTTTTACTTTACGCCATATATGTGAATGGAAGATGAATAAAATAAAATGAATAGCTAGTTAATGTTGTATAAGGTGAAAAGGAGCGGTGAAAAAAGGTCAGCCCCCTTTGATGGGAGGGCTGACCTCTTTTAACGATTCTGTCTTGAACGACGCATCGTTCGCTAGTTTATATTAGATAAATAGGAAAGGAGTTGTTCAAAAGCATCGTCTACATTTGTAGCCTCAATCATGATTTGTTCTCCCATGGAATGGTGGGAAATAGAATATTCATATCGAGGATCATAATAAGATGTGAGAAGCAAATATGTGACGGCTTGAAAATCCCCATCTTGTAAAGCTTGTTCAATTTGTTTCGCGATTGGAATGTGAATCCGTTTCTTAATATATTGAAAGGCTTCTACAAACTTCTCGGGATACTTCCAAGGCTCATAATCTGCCAATATATTTTTTATCCGTTCTTCTATTGGAAGGTGAATAAAGAACTGTACACCTTTTTCTTTTTTCTCATTAAAAAACTCGGGCAATACGACTTTGCCAATTCGTTTACTTTCTCCTTCAATAAAAATAAAAGGCTTTTCATGGAAACGATGGATTTCCTCGACGAGTAAGGAATCGAATTTTTTCTGATTACTTGGTTCCAAGCCAATTTGTCCAAAAATTGACCCACGATGTCCAGCCATCTCTTCCAAATCAATAATCGGATAACCAGCATCGGCTAATTTTTTTAAAAGAATTGTTTTTCCAGATCCAGTATAACCATTTAATACATACAGTTCTGGTGGAAAATCCCCCTTTTCTAACTCGCGGACAACCCATTGCCGATAGGAACGAATCCCACCTGATAAACGATTAGCGTGAATCCCCATTAAATCCAGAACGGTAGCAGCAGTTTTACTACGCATCCCACCGCGCCAGCAAAATACGGTCATCGGTGTGTTGATTTTTTTAAACTCGGCAATAAATTGTGGGAGTTTCTGTGAGAAAATCTTTAAGCCTCTTTCCCTCGCAGCTTCTGGGCTTATTTGCTTATAGATTGTACCTATTTCTGCTCGTTCCTCATTTGTGAATACAGGAATATTTTTACTTCCGGGTATCGTGGATTCCATGAATTCCTTTGGTGAGCGAACATCGATAAATGTATGGCCTTCTTTATGTTTTTGTAAAAGTTCCTCAAGGGAAATATCTTGAAACATGCTTTCACCTTCTAGTGTATGTTCAGAAAAGAGGATATTTACCGGAGTTTTAAAGATCCTCTTCTCATCATTGAGATTACTTCACTACAATATGATCTTTATTTTCCGTAGCTACTTTACCTATCATTTTTGCCTGTACATGATGTTCAATTAATTGTGTGAGCAACGCATCTGCTTCATTTTCTGGAACTGCTATTAATAATCCGCCTGATGTAACAGCGTCACATAATATCCATTTATCAATTTCATCCATGTCTTGTGGGAAAGTAACATCATTTGCTACGTGATTAAAATTATTTTTTGTACCGCCTGGTATAGCCCCTGCTTCTGCAAGTTCACGAACACGTGGCAAAATCGGTATATCTTGACGTGAAATTTCAATTCCGACATGACTTGCTTTGGCCATTTCTAAGGCATGGCCCATTAATCCGAATCCGGTGATATCCGTAGAGGCATGTACATTAAAATTGCTCATCACTTCTGCGGCTGTTTTATTTAGAGTCGTCATCACGTTTGTCACTTGTCTTATTTCCTCGTCAGATAGAAGGCCACGTTTTAGTGAGGTAGTCATAATACCGACACCAATCGGCTTTGTTAAAATAAGGCGGTCTCCTGGTTTTGCACCAGCATTTGCTTTCACTTCATTTGGATGAACTACGCCAGTTACCGCTAAACCGAACTTCGGCTCTTGGTCATCAATTGAATGACCCCCGACGAGTGCCACCCCTGCTTCTTTTAATTTATCGCCAGCGCCTTTTAAAATTTCAGTTAAAATATTTTTATCTAATGTCGAAATTGGAAATGCAACAATATTAAGGGCAGTTACTGGCTTTCCTCCCATAGCGTATACATCACTAAGTGCATTCGTTGCAGCAACTTGTCCGAAATCATATGGATTATCAACAATTGGTGTAAAGAAATCAACGGTTTGAACAATTGCTAATTCATCGGTTAATTTGTAAACCCCTGCATCATCACTTGTATCTAGACCAACAAGAACATTTGGATTTGGTGATTGTTGTGGAAGTGTATGCAGAACTTCTGCTAAGTCTGCAGGACCAATTTTACAACCACAGCCACCTTTTTTCGTTAATGTTGTTAATTTAACTTGTGCTGCATGTTCATTCATGTTTATCAACCTTTCATGCTTAAGTTTCTACAAATTAGTATGTCACGTTTCTAATTGAAATAGCCAATAGTTGTACATTTATAATAGATTAAAGGACTGATTAACTAGGAAAGTATTTGTAATCATTCGCGATTAAAGCTTGAAGAAATGGCGAGATTTCTATTCTAAATTTAAACCTATATCTAACATAATCGGACAATGATCGCTCCCCATAACGTCTGCGTGGATTTGTGAATCATTTAGTAATGAACGGAGTCGTTCGGAGACGATAAAGTAATCAATCCGCCACCCTATATTACGTTCACGGACTGTTTTCATGTATGACCACCATGTATAAAGGCCCTCCGTGTCTGGATGAAAGTGACGTAATGTATCAATAAAACCACTATTTAATAGACGTGTCATTTTTCCACGTTCTTCCTCAGTAAAACCTGAATTACCCATATTTGTTCTAGCATTACGTAAATCTATTTCACGATGCGCCACATTTAAATCACCACAATAGATAACAGGTTTTTGATGATCTAATTCTAGCAAGTATTGATATAATCTTTCTTCCCAGTCTAAACGAACATCGAGCCTAGCCAAATCACGCTGAGAATTTGGTGTATATACATTTACTAAATAAAAGTCATCATATTCTAAAGTAATCATTCGTCCTTCAGGTTCCGAATTATTTTCCATTCCATAGGAGATAGAAATCGGCTCCTTTTTTGTAAATATAGCGGTACCAGAATAGCCCTTTCGTTCTGCGTAGTTCCAATATTGATGGTAACCTTCCAAATCTAAATCTATTTGTCCCGCTTGCAGCTTTGTTTCTTGTATGCAAAAAATATCGGCATTCATTTCATGAAAATAATCGAGAAATCCCTTTCGGACACATGCGCGTATACCATTTACGTTCCACGAAATAATCTTCATTATTATCCCCTCAAATATAGCTATTTAGACATTGTCTAGTATGATTTGTGATACAAATCGAATATGATAATTTTATCACAAATAATGGAGAATATGTTTGATACGGCTTATGAATGAAGGATGTTATGATAGAATCAAATGAAATAAAGATTTCTAGGGTGTGGAAAAACATGAAAAATATTATTAGTAGAAGATGATAAGACGATTGCTGCAGCGCTTGCATATTCGTTGCAACAGGAACAATATGTTGTGCAAATTTGTCATGACTTTGTTTCTGCTAAAATTTAACTCAGTTATTTTACCTCATCTACTATAAAATAATGTTGCATGCCATATCTTTTCTGACTTAGTAAGTCATACTAATCGTATATGATAATTAGTTATAATAAGATATAAATAGTGATAACGGGTTATAAAAAATATGAAAGGGTGTGGGAAATGCAAACGTATTTGCGGGCTGGAATCGTTCTTTTAAGTATTTTGCTTGTGTTAGTTGCTTGTTCGAATACGGAAAATGAAAATAGGCAAAAAAAGAAGAAAGAAGTACATATAACCATTTCCGCGGCTGTTAGTTTAAAAGAATCGTTGGAAGAAATCGAAATGATATATGTAAAGGATCATCCAGAGGTAAAGCTTGATTTTAATTTTGGAGGTTCAGGGTCTTTGCAACAACAAATCTCTCAAGGGGCACCAGTTGATATTTTCTTTTCCGCAGCGGAAGATAAGTTTGACTTATTAGTAGATGATGGAGCGATAGCGAAAGAAGACGGAGTGGATTTATTGAAAAATGAACTTGTGCTAGTTGTTCCAAAGGGAGATATCTCACGGATTGCAAGTTTAGAAGATGTGACGAAAGATGAAGTTGGAAGAATATCTATTGGAACACCGGAAACGGTACCTGCTGGAAAGTATGCAAAGGAGTCATTGGAAAGTTTACATATCTGGAATAGCGTACAAGAAAAAACCATTTATGCAAAAGACGTGCGGCAGGTACTTTCTTATGTGGAAACAGGAAATGTTGAAGCGGGACTTGTTTATAAAACAGATGCGCTTGTGTCAGAGAAAGTTGTTATTGCTGCATCCGTTGATACAGATACACATGCATCAATCGTGTATCCAGTTGGAGTCTTAAGGAAGTCAAAACAATATGAGGCTGCAAAGGAATTTTATGAGTATTTACAATCTGCTGCAGCGTTAAAGGTATTTGATAAATATGGTTTTATTACAGAGTAATTCATCATTAGAAACATTTATGGAGCCTGTTTGGCTATCTTTAAAAGTTACACTTGTAGCAGGAATGGTAGTTGTAATACTTGGAACTTTAGTGGGAAGATATTTGGCAAGAAAATCATTTAAAGGGCTTTCTGCTATTGAAACGTTCATGATGTTACCAATGGTTCTTCCGCCAACTGTTGTTGGATTTTTTCTAATCATCCTATTTGGTAAAAATAGTATATTTGGTAAGGCGGTAGAATGGCTTTTTCATCAACCAATTATTTTTACATGGTGGGCTGCAGTCATTGCTTCAATTGTTGTTGCATTTCCACTTATGTATCAATCTGCTAAATCTGGCTTCCAAGGGGTCGATCAACATATTGAAGAGGCCGGGCGGGTAGATGGTGCTTCAGAATGGCGGATTCTCCAATCGATTTCTATTCCATTAGCGTCGAGGGCACTGATTTCAGGAGCGATTTTAAGCTTTGCCCGTGCATTAGGGGAATTTGGTGCAACACTCATGTTTGCAGGAAATATACCTGGAAAAACGCAAACAATACCAACTGCAATTTATGTTGCAATTGATTCTGGAAATATGCAGTTAGCATGGCTCTGGGTTATTGCAATTGTTGTGATTTCATTTATAATGTTGTTTTTTGTACGGTCGCGGGATAGTTAATGAATTTCGTCTGATTAGGAGATACAAAGGAAATATTTCATTTATATGCCTTGTTTTTTTATCATAGGGTAAGTGACGTAAGGTCTTTTTAAAAATAATAGTAAAAAAAGTTAAATATGTATTGACATTGGAACTGTATCAAGCATATAATACAGCTAATAAGTGTATTATGTGCCTGATACAGTTTATTGTTATATTTTTTTGACTATCATGTATGGTGTGCACCATACAGTTATGAGAAGTTTCTTTAACTAATGTGTATGAAGTATGTCATACAGTTTGGCCTTCATTATTTAAAATAAATGAATGAGGTGTTTTTTTAACTAATATGTACTAAGTGCTTAATACACAAAAATAATTAGGAGATGTGCCTATGAACGTCAAGTTTAATAGTCGTGAACCCGTTTATGTTCAGGTCATGCAGCATTTCAAAGAGCAAATAGCTAGAGGTGTGCTTGAGCCTGGAAAGGAAATACCATCGAGACGGGAACTTGCGAATCAACTTAAGATCAATCCGAACACAGCGCAGCGGGCATACAAAGAAATGGAGGCGGAAGGTTTGATTTTTACTGAAGGAAATTTGCCAAGCCGTATTACAAATGATGAACAAGTGTTACATGCAGTTAGAGAGGAACTAATTCTAGACGCAGTTCACACCTTTGTCCAGTCTGTAAAGACAATTAATGTTCCACTAAAAGATGTGCTCGATTTAGTAAAGGAAAACTATGAAAGAAATGAATAGGAGGGGTGCGGCATGATTGAAGTAAAAGATATAAAGAAAAGATTTGGCAGAAAACAAGTGTTACGTGGTGCTTCATTTACAGCAGAAAAGGGAGAAATTACTTGTTTGATTGGTGTAAACGGTGTTGGAAAGACAACCATTTTAAATGCAATTATGGCATTAACGCCTATTAACAGCGGTGAAATTTTAATTGATGGTAAGAAGTTAACGAAGGATACATTTGAAAAAATTACGTTTATACCGGATGCCATTACGATGTTACCGCAAATGCGTATTGCAGATGCGATGGAATTTATGCGTGACTATTATAAAAGCTGGAATCAAAAGCGTGCCGATGATATGTTAGGCTTCTTCAAATTAAAAAAGGAAGATCGGATTTCAGATTTATCTAAAGGGAATACCGCAAAAGTAAATTTATTGCTTGGATTAGCATTAGATGTTGATTATGTATTAATGGATGAACCTTTTTCAGGAATTGATATTTTTAGTAGAGAACAAATTGCGGAAGTCTTTACATCTCATCTCATTGAAGATCGCGGTGTTATTATTACAACGCATGAAATTCATGATATTGAACATTTAATTGATAAAGTTGTGTTATTGGATGAAGGTGTCATCTTACGGGAATTTAATGTGGAAGAAGTTCGTGAAACAGAAGGAAAATCTGTTGTGGACGTCATGAGAGAGGTGTTTCATTCATGAAATATTTGAAGTTGGTAAACTTTGAAATAAATCGTTTTTTTAAACTTTACATGGTATTAGTTGGAATGGTAATTGTGTCCCAAATCGCGGGAGTTATTGTCGAGTCTAGAAGTTTTATAAAAGAGGCAAATATGACAATCCGAGAACTAGGTTTAACATATACAAGCTATGCAGAAGATTATGGTTCGTTATCGTTAGGTTCCATTATGCGATCTGGTTGGTTTGTATTACCTATAGCTTTGTGTATCGCAGGATTATCTTTTTATGTATTTTTTATTTGGTATCGTGATTGGTTTGGAAAAAATACATTTGTATACCGTTTACTCATGCTACCGACTGCTAGATTAAACATATATTTTGCAAAAGCAACGACTATTTTCATTTCTGTGTTAGGCCTTGTCGGTCTTCAATTATTGTTATTGCCAATTGAAAATAAGCTTTTCCGCAGTTTAGTACCAGTGGATTTACGTCATGATGCACCGATGAGTGAGCTTTTTACATTTTTTGATGGATTGGGAATTATCATCCCAGCTCATCTTTCTACGTTCATCATCCATTATGGAATTGGTTTCATGATTGTATTTATTATTTTTACAGCAATTTTATTTGAAAGAAGTTATCGTCTAAAGGGGATAGTTTTTGGAGGACTATATTGTGTAATTGCCCTTGGTATATTCCTATTACCATTTATTATCGTGATTTACCAAGAAAAAATGTATTTATATCCAAATGAAATGTTCTGGTTAGAAGTCTTTCTAGGCTTAATTGTTACGGCAATGAGTTTCGTAGTGAGTAGTTATTTACTTAATCGAAAAATAAATGTATAAGGAGGAAAACGATGAAGAAGTATGTGAAAGCAGTTGTAATAGCACTTTTTACGATTATTACAATCGGAACTTATTATATACAAACAAGTTTTGCATCTAGTAATTATCCTCAATTTACCCTTAAGACAATTTCTGGAGATGAATCAGAGGTAAATGATATTTCTGTTCATAGTAATTATCAAATCAAACAGGATGGAAAAGTATGGTTGGAAGAAACCGCTGAAATAAGCAAGACAGGGACAACATACATGCGTGACAAATCATATTATGGTGAAATGTTGAAGGGTTATTCAGTTAATAAAGATTACGATTACTTAATGAAAAACTATCGTAGTTTTATGCGAGGAAATGAAGGAGATCCGGTTACATTTGCTGAAAATGATCATTATTTGGTGAACGTCAGAATTGACTACAATTATGTTTCAGGTTATTCGAATAGTGAATTTACAGTGAATACGTATAATAAAAAGACAAAGAAAAAGGCATCATTTACATTGCCTATTCCGGATTACACAAAATATGATTGGATAAATATTCAAGATGTCCGGCTTGCTAATGGAAAGATATTTGTCGCTACTACAAACGAAATGAGTGAATTAGATAAAGATGGTAATTATGTGGAGACGAATTATGAAGGGCATATATATACGATTGATCTCCAAAATAATAAAATGCTAAAAGAGGAAATATTACTTGAAAAAGCATTCAAAGAAGGCCATGTGTATGGACTGGATAGATCCATTTTAGAAACAAGTCCATATATGGTCCTCGT
Source organism: Paracerasibacillus soli (assembly GCF_042432965.1). Taxonomy (NCBI): domain Bacteria; kingdom Bacillati; phylum Bacillota; class Bacilli; order Caryophanales; family Bacillaceae; genus Paracerasibacillus; species Paracerasibacillus soli. The sequence continues at coordinate 19,589 of NZ_JBHLWL010000037.1, forward strand.
TTTTGATAAATTTAATGCTACTGAAACAGATGAACATGTAGAAGATGAAATGGAAGTACCTATCCAACAAATTATGATTATCTACAACATTGAAACAGATGAGACAGAAGTACTAAATATGCAAAAAGTAGTGAAAACAAGTTCTGTAAGTTATGAATCGCGGAAAGGGAATACTGTTTTCATCAGTACACAAAATGATGAAAAATTAACAGTGTATGGTTATGATTTAGAATCGAAGAAAGTGGCTTCTAAACAAACGTTTGTTTTACCAAAATCTATGATGGAATCTAAATATGTTATCGATGGTAATCGTACTTTTATCATAGATAATCAAAAGAAAGGGAATACTTCTTTTGGAACGATAACAGCCTATGATACAAAGACAGGTAAATTGTTGTATGAAGGCTCGATTGAAATAAAGGGTAACAAAGGACTAAGATCAAATGAGGAAATGGAATTTTACAATATTAACAAGCATTGATAGATGCTTAAGGAAAGACTAATTAGGGATATGTTTATACGATTCAATAAAGAAAAGATTTAGGGGAAGTATTGGATATTATGTAGGATCGCTAGTCTCATGTGACGCTAGCGGTCCTTTTTTATCGTAGGAACGGCTGTAAAATATCCATTCAGGCATTGAAGCAGGATGCTATCCTCCTTGCTAGCTGTATTATACGTATGTTCAATTCTATTATTTTACACACGATGTCCTTTCATACATCCTCGTATAGAAAACACTAATTTCTACACAATAATAAGATGTAGCTCTACTTACTTTATTTCTTATGAAAGAGGTGTGACTTTAAAATGAACATGAAACATCACATTGTTCGCTATGGAAAATACGTATTTATGTTAGCTGTCATCTTATTTATTTTTATTCAGGGACGAAGGGAACTTTCAGGAATTGCCTTTAAAAGTTCATTTCAAACATTGAAGGAACTCCCATTTATATATTTGTTTATTTTGGTTCTAATGGGACTACTTGCTGTTGCTATTATGTTTTTTTATGATTACACGTTAATTCGTTCACAACATTTACATATAAAAAAGATGAAAGTGTTGATGGTTTCTTGGATTGCAAATGCGTTTAACGGTATTTTTGGATTTGGAGGGCTTGTTGGGGCCGGTGTAAGGGGCATGTTGTATCGGAATTATACAAAAGACAGTTCTAGCTTAGTGAAAGGGATTGGATGGCTTGCTCCTGCAGCGGCAGTAGGTTTATCTGTCTTTTCACTTTTAACATTAATAGGCATTTTCCCTATGCAAACCATTTTAATGCAAAAAAGGTGGCTCATCATTGTATTAATTGGTGTATTTCTATTTTTTCCAATCTATATTGGGATTTCAATTTTACGCAAAACATCTTATTTTAAACCTAGTTTAACTGTACGATACTCGCTAACCTCTATTATCGAATGGTTTGGTGCAAGCATTCTTTTATATTTATGTTTTCACTTTACTGGGGTTGAATTTTCCTTTTTACAAGCACTTGGTCTATTTACAGTCGCTGCAGTAACAGGCTTTGTTAGTATGATTCCTGGTGGGCTAGGTTCATTTGATTTAATGGTGATATCTGGAGGGCAATTGTATGGAGCCGATGCAAGTCTACTTTTAACAGCTTTATTTTTATATCGGTTTTGCTATTATATTATTCCTTTTGTTATTGCACTTGTACTAGCTGCAATTGAGATGACATCAACTGTGATGAAAAAGGCAAATGAGAAAAACATCATTGCTCCTGTAATGGAAATTAGTACGGTTATTTGGGCTATACAACGGCAAACATTAAAAAGTGTCGGGTATTGGTCTGTCTCCGCTCTTTCTTTTATCATGGGATATTTTTATATTTTCATTCCGATTATTAATATTGTAAATAATCATGGGCTTCATCGGGCTAACGTGACATTAATGACAGTGGACTTTTATAATTTACTTCTGTTTGCGCTAGGCATTACGATGTGGTTTTTTATGAAGGAGCTTTATTACAGAACAAAAAGATCCTTTTACATTACTGGAATATCGTTATGTTTGGCAATTATCTTATTGCTATTTCAAATAGAACATCTTATTATTGCAATTCTATCTGCAGTCTATTTATTTGTACTTATTTTATTGAAAAGACGTATCAAACGGCATAGCATACCTTTCACAGTAACAAGTATGAGGCATTTAATTTATGTTAGTATCATTGTCTTTTTGCTATTTGTAACTTCTGTTCGCATGTCATTCATTTTAATAGATTATCCAAAATCAATTTATGGTTTATATGCGATAGGAGCAAGCGGATGTCTTATTGCGATTATATACATTGTCGTAAGTGTACTATTATTTGACCGTCGTCACGACAAACAAGTCGGACAGCCATTTGACGAAGAAAAGCTCACAAACTTTTTATATAAGCATGGGGGGCATGTGTTAAGTCATTTAGGATTTCTTGGCGATAAACGGTTACTATTCAGCGATGATGGGAAGGCATTATTACAGTTTGCAGTAATTGGTAAAAACATCGTTGTTTTGGGTGATCCGCAGGGAGAGGCTACATCATTTAAACTTGTTTTAAAAAAGTTACTCGGACAGGCTGATTATTATGGATATAATCCAATTTTTTATCAGATAAGTGGAGAAAAGATGGCATTATACCATGATTTAGGATACCGATTTTTCAAACTTGGTGAAGAGGCTGTAATTGATTTAACTCAATTTACAATTTCAGGTAAGAAACATGCTGGATTGCGGTCTACTTTTAACCGATTTGAAAAGGTACATTACGTGTTTGAAATTCTCAAACCACCGTTTACAAATGAATTAATCAATGAACTAAAACAAGTGTCCGACTTATGGTTAGGAAATCGCCGGGAAAAGCAATTTTCTCTAGGGTCGTTTTCCGCTGACTACATATCGAAGGCTCCAATTGCTTTATTAAAAAATGTTGATGGAAAAGTAGTTGCTTTTATGACAATCATGCCTGTGTACCAAGCAAATATTATTTCAATTGACCTCATGCGATATGTATCTGGTGCCCCTAGTGGTACAATAGACGCGTTATTCATTTATTTATTACAGTGGGCAAAAGAACAACCATATCAATATTTTAATCTCGGCATGGCTCCCTTATCAAATGTCGGTCAACAAGAACACGCTTTTTTAGGTGAACGAGTTGCTGCAACTATTTTTAATAATGTTCATTATATTTATGGCTTTCAAGGATTGCGTAACTTTAAAAATAAATATAATCCAGAATGGAAAGGGAAATACCTAGCATATCGAAAAGGATATACGTTAGCTTCCTCCATGTTAAAAATTACACACTTAATCGCTGGTAGAAAAAGATATCGTGACCGAAGAAAAAGATAGTTTGTTTAATAGGGATGGATTTGTGCTGGGGGAGGGCAGGTACGTCCTTGCAAATAATATCATAAACAGATAACCTTTTGTCATTTCATTAGGTTTTGTAGGGGGACTGTTCTTCAGATAAGATGCATAACTTGATAAAAGAAGGTAGATAGTACCGAGACGCCATGCAAGGGGCTCAGGAGCTTATCGCGCAATTAAAATGGGGTGTAGCTGTACAATAGATATGAGCTTCATCCCATGATGTTGTTTGAGGCCTACATGTTCTCATAAATTTTTAATAATTTCCTCTCGAAAAGATCCATATGGACAATTCGTGCTTCACGAATATACTCTTTTTCATAAACAAAAAGCAATAATACAGGGACAGTAAATATCGAAAGGCGTCCAGCAACTTCTGGTACGGTTGTTGTATTAACTTCAGCTAAATGAATATGTGGGAATTTTTCCATTAGTTCTTGTACTTGTGGTTTTAGTCCATGACATACACTACAATTTGGTTGTGATATATATAGAAAGGCTAAAGCATGATTTTTTATAAACGTATCGATTTGTTCAATTGATGTTAGCTCTGTAAATTGTCGCATATTGCTACCTCCACTTCACCTATTAACTTTACCATGTGCAAAGCATGTATACATAGAATATGCTTTATAAAAAACTAGAGAGCTCTCCCACATAAGCTCTCTATTTCATCGCCGGTAAAGGGGTAATGGGGTCCAAACAGAACACGGCAGAAAAGTTATGGAGATTTACTGTAATACATAAATGAGTAGCGATAAAATCAGTTGCTGGGTCCGTAGTAGGGAAGTAAGCGCAGATAGATTCAGCTTTTTTGCAAACAAGAGATCCATCACTTCTCACAGGTAAGAGCAATTCTAATGTTGCACAACAACTATCTTCATCAATATATTTGACACGAAAAATAGGAGAGGTAATACATTCATAATGCTCCTTTTTGGTGTGTAAGTGCCTACATTTATACACGCCAGAACTAATAAAAGGTTTACCGCAATCACTATAAAGCATAAATGGAATTGTAGTATGTTTCCTATTATGTTGGTGGCCTTTTAGTTGATGAATGGCTTGCTCACAGCTAGATAGGCAGTCGATTCCACTTGCCTTTTTCTGGGCTTGATATATTCGAGTAATTGTCTGACATACGCAATCTTTTTCAATTGGTTTCCCTTTGGTTTCTTTATAAAAATGTGTTCGTTTCAAACATCGACCCATGTTGTCACTCCTTAGAAATGATGTTCAAAAAAGTTCATGTAAATTCCATGGCAAAACTTTCGCCTTTTTAAACTTTTTAAACACGCACTTTTTAGGTTGCGTTTATCCTTAGTACTAGATTATGTAAAATATGTTCAACGGATTGTTCCATAGTCTATTTCAAACGTCTATTTTAAAGTAATTTATATATAAGGTGTGTTGGAAATGAAAATTATGATATATTTTTAGCCATGTCTTCGTGTACTTGTAGGGACGAAAGCAGATGACATCAACGGAATTTGTAAGTGTAGGTTGCTTGATATCAGTATCATTTCAATCACCTTTCCATAAAAGGTATAAAAGTGGAGATTTGATTCAACCTTTAATAATAGGATTTTGCCGTTTCACATTTTAATAGAATGCATAAAGTTATAGTAATCAGTACAAGTCTTGTATTTGATTAACCCATGAATGAACTCCTTTGGAAAGCTATGTATGACCATGGCTTTCCTTTTTTTAAGGGTGTAAAAAGTTGAACTCATACATAAAGAACATCTTGAATGTCTGTAATGTAAAACTTGATAAGAGATTCAATTCTACCCATTTTCACTTTTTAAGCATCATATCTACTTATTTCTAGGTGTCCGACATAGTTTTATAAAAATATGCGTTTGTACAAGTACATCTATCTATGCAAAGTAGGAACATGTTACATATATAGTAGTGTAAGGAGATTTTCTACCTATCATTTCAATTGATAGGCAAAAGAGAACTTCTAAAATAATACAAGGAGGAATTCTTCGTGGGAAGAAAAAACTTTTTAGAACCAACGGGAAATTCAGGAAGTCGTTGTAATAGAGGTAGTCTGGGGGACCTTTGTAAATGTCATCATTGTAAGAAGGAAGAAGAGTCTCTTGTAGAAAGAGTTGTTTGCTCGAAAAATGTGTATAGTACAGCAGAATTTTTGTTACCATTTGCGCTAGATACAGGAACTTTACCGACTGGTCCACCAATCGGTCCGGTTATCACCGCAATTGCAGCTCTCGGCTTAAGAGCAGATGTTAGACCAGTTGAAGGACAAATCAACACAGAGGTAACGGTATTAAAAGATGCTGTCATGGTCTTTGGTACACTTCCAGTAGATGTAACGGTAACTGCAACAACACCGGTACCAGGCGTATTACCACTTAATTTCCGTGTACTACTTTACTTCCAAGAGATTGTAGAATGTCCAGGAGCTTGCCCAACTGATCAGGTAGTCATGAGCAGATCTGTAATTGAAAAAGATGTGAATCAGCCTCTTATTGGCCCAGGCACTACACCAGTTATTAATTTACTCATCTACAAAGCAGTTATTCGCACACAGGTTACAGTTACACGCGTTGGTATGGAAGGAAATAGAAAGCATCACCATCAGCATCACCACTCTCAAGATTCCAACCAGCATTGCAATCCAAGACAATCCGATACGATTAATTCACCATTACGCTACTAGCTCCTCGCTTTTATCATATACCTCAAAGTCCGTAACCCATGAGAACGGAAAAAAACCTGACTTTTATAAGTCAGGTTTTTTCTTACGTTTATTTTTTAATAGTTGTTGATTAAAAAGTAGTTGAGGCTCTTGTGGACGATAAGCGAGTGCCTTTTCATTATGCATATTTGCTTTGTCAAATTCTTGGATATTATAGTAACAGATACATAATTGTATATGGGGATACCAGGTAGCGTAACTGTGAAATGTAAAGCCCCAGCGGGTTGGATCGAAAGGGATGTTTAAGGCTAATTGATACCACCATATTGCGGCATCATATTGTTGTTTTTTTTGTAAGCATTGGCCAATTCGACAACATATCTCAGGTTTGAGTGAATCCGAAAGTAAAAGTGCATCAAGTAAGGAGGCAATTTGTTGTCTCGTTTCTCCTACTATCCCATAACAATCTGCACGAAATATACAAGCAAAAATTTTGTCTTCTTTCCAGCCAGACTTTATTGAAATATTTTTCGTATAAGCTTCAATGGCTTCTTTATATAAACCATTTTCTCTCAATTCATTACCATAATAAAAATAATCTCTAGCTGATAGTTTTTCATTAACTGCTAATTTATTTTGATATATGTTTAAATTTCTTCCGACTGCATGTGTTCGTTTTTTATGGGTGACGGCAATGTCAGCAAGATAGATGTTTCCTTCTACTTGTAAATAATTATGGGCATCACCATGCCAAAGGAAGTTTCTCTCTCTTTTAACTAAACGGTTTCTACGATAGGTGAGTATCACTTGCTCATATTCATCTAAAGTTTGGTAAAACATTGAAACCGCATCTACTGTATTATCTAATGAATGTTTTAGCTCTATAAGTTTTTTTCTATCCTCCTCTAATAAGATATCATCCGCATCTAAATAAAAAATGTAGTCTTTTGTGGCATATTCGAAAGATTTATTACGCGCATCTTTGAACTTTCCTGTCCATGGGAAGGAAAAAATACGGTTTGTATATTTTTTAGCAACCTCAATTGTCTTGTCTGTTGATCCGGTATCGACGATATTTATTTCGTCAACAAGGTCATAAACGGAATCGAGACATTTTGCAAGTGTTTCTTCCTCATTCTTGACAATCATACATAAGCTAACCGTAATCAATAAATTCACTCCATTCATTATGAGGTAATGATAATCATCCATCCTTTATAACTGTGGATACGTGTATCATTCGGGAATGTTAAAAAAGGCTAGGACAAGGGTCTAACCTTTGTGTATTGTCCTAGCCTCTTTAGTTAAACTATATTATTTTATGCAGACTCCTGTTTAAAAGTTAGCGCCGGTTGGCCCCGTTGGCCCTGTTGGACCAGGTGGCATTGTTCCGCTTGCTTCAAAGTCGAGTAATTGTACATCGTCAATTAACACAGATGAATAAAAGCTGTTGTTAGGATCAAATTTTAAAATTTGCACCTTAGCCTGTGTTGCTTCTGGCGGCGCGTCCTCTGTAATTTGATAGACGTGGTGCCACGTATTAAAAAATACGTTCGGTAGATTATTAGCAGGGATGTTAACCTGTGTTCCATTTCCGACAACCATATCTACTTCATTTAAAAAAGTAACACGTAAAACTAATGATGGAGCTGGTAATATTCCTGATTTTGCAAGAGAGATAAGCAGTTGATAGTTGCGTCCATTGGAAATTGGAACAGTTTGGCTTAATGAGGCGGAACCGATACATCTAAAACGCGCAGAAAAGTTCCCGGTATGTGAATGGTCTGAAATAGTTGTATTCGTAGCCGACCAGTTGTCTAAGTTTCCGTCTTCAAAGCCACCGTTTAATAATAAATTATTAATAGCCAAGTAAATTTCCTCCTCCTATTTTCTAGTTCAATCTTATCTATCATTGAACTTACTATATTCTATGAGTATGCTTCCTACTTGCAAGGGCAAATGATAGATGATAGAAACACATTTAATTTGATTAAAATCAACCCATATCTTTTTTACCTATCGGCCCATGATAGCCATTTTGAATGGTTGGGGGAGGTGAAGGAGAATTGTTTTTTCTCATCCTATTTATTGAAAAAATAGCTAGATACTTAAAACTGGTAGTTAGCTAGGAAGGGTTTATCTCTTTAAATTTTTAATTTCATTTATAATAAATTTTGCACGATGTGTATTCGTATGATGTGTATGAATCAGTTTATATCCATTTTCTGTAATGCGCTCCCGTTCTTTTTTATTTTCTAAATAATACTTTGCCTTTTCGACTACATTATCAGTATTACAGGCAACATAGTTTTCGCCATCGACAAAACCTAGTTCTTGTATATCTTTGTTAGGTTCTGCGAGTAGCAATGTTTTACAAGCAGGAGCTTCAAGAAACTTCAAGACAGCAACGCCACCAGCCTTATCTCTACTACCGCATGTGAAAAATAACTTTGCCCGATTTAATTCCTTTGCGTATTTCTTGTTAACAATTAACTGATCTGCATTTTGAACACGATGCCCAGGATGTGGGTGAAAAACAAAATGAGGCATATCACGCATTTGTGTAAATACCGCATCTCGAAAGGCATATCTACCTTTAGGAGGGATTTTCTTAGGACACATGTGACGGCCTAAATCGCTTGGATTGACGTAAACGAGGCCCATGAGCAAGTAGTCTATCGTCTTTTCAAGTTTCCAGTCTTTCATGACGTCAGGATTAATCGACCACGGGAGCCAGCGTAATTTATCTTTAAATTGTGGAAACACATTTAAAAAAGGATGTTTCGTTGCGGAAAAAATAATATCAATCTTATTTTTTGTAAAATAGGTTGCTCGTGTTTCAGGTTGCCAATGTAAATCAATTACAAAGCAACCTTTCGGAATAGATGTTTTATCCAATCCTGTGATGTTAGGTGCTAATCCAAAATTCCAAGCAATGTCGTAATGGAAGATAAAGTCAGGGGTAATATTTAATTTGGTCAAAATATCTTGAATATTACCGTCTGAATGCCAGTAATACACGTCAGCATATTTTTCTAATTCCTTAATTGTATCAATCTTTGGACGGTGTTTTGGATAAACCCAAAACGGCTTGATTAACATTAAAATTTTTAATCGTTGTTTCTTCATATTTTATATCACCTCATATCATAGAATATGAAGGCAATCTAGTATTTGCATAGACATCTCTCTATAAAAATTAAAAGTCTAGTAAATTGAAGTAATACTTTCATCAGCAGAAGCGGATTTAACCTGCGATAATGCAATTATTTTCAGAGTAAGGCTTACGTTTCATATGGAATGCAAGTCCCGACAACATGTCTCGTGTTTATATACTTGTCGGTATTCTATCATAAAAGAAAAAAACAGAAGGGAGATGTCCCCTTCTGTTATAAATGCCAAAGTATGATATTATCTGGAAGATCTTCATTCGAAATAATTCCTTTAATATCCATGAGAATAGTCGTTTTATTTGGCTTTAATTGCGAGGTGATTTCATTTAAATTAAAATCTTGATGAGGTACAGCTAATATAACGACATCTACTTGATGAATCTCTGTCAACTTTCGCTTGATATCAATCTTATATTTACGAGCTAGTTCTTGTTTATCGGCATATGGATCAATTGCTTCGATAGAAATGCCGAGCTCTTGTAGTTGACGTAAAATATCTAGTGCCTTTGAATTTCTTGTATCTGGGATATTTTCTTTAAAGGTTACACCTAGTAATGCTACTTTTAATTGCTTGACATCTAGTTTATGTGAAACAACTAATGCTAGTAAGGAGCTCACAATATATGAAGAGATGGAATCGTTTATCTGTCGAGCAGAAGATAGGAGTTGGGGATGATAGCCAGCTCGTTTCGCTTTATAAATTAAATAATAAGGGTCAATACTAATACAGTGTCCCCCAACAAGCCCCGGTGTAAAAGGGGTGAAATTCCATTTTGTCTTTGCCGCTGCGATGACATCAAGGGTGTTGATATTTAATTTGTGACAGATGAGTGAGAACTCGTTCATCAACGCAATGTTGACATCGCGTTGTGTATTTTCTAGTATTTTGGCGGCCTCAGCTACTTTGATAGAAGGCGCTTCATGGAGGTTTGCCTCAATTACTTTCTGATACAGCGAAACAACCTTTTGTAAAGCTTCTTTATTTTGCCCAGCGACAATCTTCGGCGTATTTTTGAATACATGTTCTTCGTCTCCTGGGTTAATTCTTTCAGGAGAGTAACCTACATAGAAGTCTTTGCCCGCTACTAATTGGGACTCCGTTTCTAATATTGGAATACAAATTTCTTCCGTAGTTCCGGGATATACCGTGGATTCAAAAATAACAGTCGTTTTACGAGATAGATTCTTTCCAATGGTAGAGGTAGCATCTTTTAGAAAAGATAGATTGGGTTCATTTGCTTTAGTAAGTGGTGTAGGGACGGTTACGATAAGATAATCGCAGGCGGATAATTTTGTTTCATCTGTGAAGAAATGCAGTGTATCAAGTGATAGTGCCTTTTTTGAAAATTGCCCCGTTTGATCATAGCCTCGTCGAAGTTCTTTTATTTTTCCCTCATTGATATCAAAGCCAATGACATCATATTTTTCGGCAAGTGTTCGTGCGATTGGTAAGCCAACATATCCTAAACCGACAACGCCAATTTTAAATTTTTTAGTTCTAATCATGTTTCTCTCCTTTCTATGAAGGTTACTATTTTTATATGCCAAAACTAGTAAGTTGTTTCTATTAAATTTGTAAAAAAGGCAGTTAACTAGAGCCGGAAGAAGTGAAGGATACAAAACTTGTACGACACCCACACCTTTCCATGTTTTTGCGTTCTGTATATAGAAGACCTAAACTGTTCAGTAGTGAAAACTTGCCTTACTAATATCGCTCCGGAAAAACACTGCGCTTTCCGCGGGCGACTGATGAGCCTCGGGCCAACAGGACGTGACCGATCTTAGCCGACCTCCCGCAGGACAAGGAACGCTTCGGCAGCATGACATCGTACGAGGAAAAGACGTTTTATCTTTTTCGAGTCTCCGTGTTTTTCCTCCGCTGGTGTAGGTATCTTTATCCAGAACTGATTTTTTACTAGTTTATTGAATGGTATAGTTAAGAGCTGAAAATCTATTGCCCGTAGTGTAGTTTTTCGTAATAAGACTTACAAAGATTGACTCGCATAATCACGGCGGTTGTTTGGAGCGGAGGACCGTTGACTCCTCAAAAATGCAAA
>NZ_JBHLWL010000037.1:30871-34302 GCF_042432965.1 Paracerasibacillus soli
ACATTTTATCGTGCGATGTTTTGCTATCGTAGATTTCCTTGTCCTGCGGGAAAAGCAACAGCTGAAAATCCCACAGGAAGCGTCCTTTTGCTTCCGAGGCAGGTTAATTTCGCAACGTCCTGTTGCAACACCTGCACTAGTACTTCCTGTACGTCGGAAGTTGAAGCGTTGCCCGCGGAAAGCAACGGTCCGTAGCGGAAAACAACCTAGCACGTTACGAGACAGTTTGGTTCTATTGTGCAAAATCTAATCTAATCCTTTATAAAGAATATTCACAAATACAACTCTCTTACCGAGTACACAAGCATATTTACGAAACGAATGGTAAACGCCGTGGAATTTGTTTGCGTATGGAATAAATTGTAATGAACATGTTTTTAAATATGATGTTAAAGGAAGATGAAGTTGATACAAATAAGTAACCCCAAACGTCAATTTCAACAACTTGAAAATGAAATTTTGGCGAAAATGAAAGAAGTTCTACAAAGTGGTTCCTATATTTTAGGATCATATGTGACAGAAGTTGAAAAAAAGATTGCTAAAAAAATAGGTGTATCTGAAGCTATCGGAGTAGCAAATGGAACGGATGCACTTGTATTAACATTAGAAGCGTTAGGAATTGGTAAAGGTGACGAAGTAATTACGACACCTTTTACTTTTTTTGCAACAGCAGAGGCAATCGCAAATGTTGGTGCTAAGCCTGTGTTTTCAGATATCGATGAAACGTGTAATCTTGATCCATTACGAATTGCTGAAAAGATTACCCCGCGAACAAAGGCGATTATGCCAGTGCATTTATTTGGCCAACCAGCAAATATGATGGAAATTAATCGGTTGGCAAAAAAGTACAATCTCTTTGTAATTGAGGATGCATGTCAGGCTTTCGGTGCATCTTATCATGATAAAAAAGTAGGCAGTCTAGGAGATGCCGCATGTTTTTCATTTTTCCCTACAAAGAATTTATCCGTGATGGGCGATGGGGGAATGGTCACAACTTCGAATAAGAAGTTAGCAGCAAAAATCCGTTCCTTACGCGCACATGGAAGTACAAAAAAATATTATCACGATACAATCGGATATAATAGCCGTCTTGATGAAATCCATGCAGTTACGCTACTAACTTGTCTTCAACATATTGACAATTGGAATGAGGAAAGACGTCGTTTAGCTAGGCGATATAATGAAAAACTACGTCATCTCTCTTATATAAAACTTCCACAAATAGCGGATAGTGGCGATCATGTTTACCATTTATTCTCTATTCAAGTAAAACATCGTGCACAGCTAATGGAATTTATGCGGAAGCAATCCATTCAGACTGGCATCTATTACCCACAACCACTTCATTTACAAAAAGTCTTTCATCATCTCGATTATAAAACAGGAGATTTTCCAGTTGCAGAGAAAATGTCAGAAAGGTTACTTGCAATCCCTATTTACCCTCATATGACAAAAGCAGAACAAGATCATGTCATTACTTCTTTGGAAAAGTTTGCGGTGATGCCATAATGCTTCAGGCAGGTATTATCGGTTGTGGCTTTATTGCTGAAAAACACGTGAAAACAATCGCAAAGACAAAAGGAATATCTTTAGTAGCAGTAAGTGATTTGGATGAGAAAAAAATGCAACAAATCCATGCACGCTATCAGGAAGCTTTACATGAAAAAGTCTCAGTTCAACAATTTAGGGATTATCGGAAATTATTGGCAGATTCTTCTATTGACGTCGTTGTTATAGCTGTTAGTTCAGGTTTGCATGCATCTTTTGCAAAGGAAGCGATAAAAAAAGGTAAACACGTTATGTTGGAAAAACCACTAGCTTTGTCTTTACAAGATGCAGATGACATTATTCAATTAGCTAAAAAACATCGAAAAAAAGTGCAAGTTTGTCATCAACTTCGGTACCGCCCACTTATGCAACGTTTACACGAACTTATTTCCAAGGATGTATTTGGTGAGATTTACTTTGGTGTTATATCTATGCGGTTAAATCGATCGGAATCGTATTTTAAATCATCATCTTGGAAAGGAACGTGGGAAAAGGATGGCGGAATGTTAGTAAATCAAGGCATTCATTTTATAGATTTGCTTATTTGGCTAATGGGTGAGCCGAAATCAGTTTATGGTGAATTGTTACGTGTATCTACCGAAAAGGAAATAGAAGATATCGCAACAGGAATTATTACGTACCAAAATGGTGCAAAAGGATTAATCGAAGCAAACACCATTACAAAACCAAATAATATAGGGTATTCATTAGCGTTATTTGGGAGCAAAGGAACGATTTGTATCGGTGGAAAGGGCTTTAATCAAGTCAAACATTGTTATGTGGAAGGTAATCACAAAGTGAAAAATGAATTAACAAAATTAAGTCATCAAACAGATGAGCAACACGCGATGTACGAAGACTTTATTCAGGCAATTGTACGTGATCAAACAAATTTAGTGAATCCGTCAGAAGGTAAAAAGGCATTGGAGGCCATTTTTGCTTTATATGAATCTCATATAGAAAACATGTCTATTCCCCTTCCATTAGAAAGTTTTTCAACCGAAGAGATGAGTAAAAAAGTAAAAGGAAAGGAGAAAGATGATGATTGATCAAACCGTAACATTAGGTGAGAATGTAAAAATAGGTGAGTATGTGGTGCTAGAAGAAAATGTCATGATTGGTAATAACGTTGAAATTGGTAATCATGTCATTATAAAGGAAGGAACGATTATTAGTGATGATGTTACGATACAAGATCATGCAATTCTTGGTAAACCACTGACTAAATTTAAACATCTCGCACGAAAGCCAAAAAAAGAAGTAGATGTGTTATTAATCGGCGAACGCGCAGTGATTGGCAGTCATGCAGTCTTGTATCGCGGCTCAAAGTTAATGGATGATGTATTTGTTGGAGATATGGCAAGTATTAGAGAGAATGTTATTGTTGGTGAAAAAAGTATTATTGGTAGGAATGCTATGGTAGAAAATAATACGACCATTGGTAAAGGTGTTACGATTCAAACAAGTTCCTATGTTACAGCCGATATGGTGATAGAAGATAATGTTTTTATTGGCCCATCATTTTCTTCTTCCAATGATAAATATATGGGGATGGGAAATGTGGAACTAAAAGGACCTACACTTAAAAAAGGGGCTAAAATAGGCAATAACGCATCATTATTACCTGGTATCACAATTGGAGTAAAAGCGGTTGTTGGTGCAGGCGCCGTCGTGACAAAAGATGTAACAGATGGAAAGACTGTTGTAGGTAATCCAGCGCAAGTACTTGAAAAAAAATGAAACATAAGTTGCGGATGAACTTTTTAATTTAAAAAGGGGTCAAACCCATAGGCCTTGCACGAATGTAACCTTATGTAAGACATGTAATAATTTTACAGTTCGGTTTATTGTTTGAATAAAAAAAGGGGGATGAGGGCTTATTA
>NZ_JBHLWL010000038.1:0-559 GCF_042432965.1 Paracerasibacillus soli
CGCCTCCTAAAAGGTAACGGAGGCGCCCAAAGGTTCCCTCAGAATGGTTGGAAATCATTCGTAGAGTGTAAAGGCAGAAGGGAGCTTGACTGCGAGACCTACAAGTCGAGCAGGGACGAAAGTCGGGCTTAGTGATCCGGTGGTTCCGCATGGAAGGGCCATCGCTCAACGGATAAAAGCTACCCCGGGGATAACAGGCTTATCTCCCCCAAGAGTTCACATCGACGGGGAGGTTTGGCACCTCGATGTCGGCTCATCGCATCCTGGGGCTGTAGTCGGTCCCAAGGGTTGGGCTGTTCGCCCATTAAAGCGGTACGCGAGCTGGGTTCAGAACGTCGTGAGACAGTTCGGTCCCTATCCGTCGTGGGCGTTGGAAGTTTGAGAGGAGCTGTCCTTAGTACGAGAGGACCGGGATGGACACACCGCTGGTGTACCAGTTGTTCCGCCAGGAGCATAGCTGGGTAGCTACGTGTGGAAAGGATAAGTGCTGAAAGCATCTAAGCATGAAGCCCCCCTCAAGATGAGACTTCCCATCACTTCAAGTGAGTAAGATCCCTTA
>NZ_JBHLWL010000039.1:0-817 GCF_042432965.1 Paracerasibacillus soli
CTCTCTGGTCTGCAACTGACGCTGAGGCGCGAAAGCGTGGGTAGCGAACAGGATTAGATACCCTGGTAGTCCACGCCGTAAACGATGAGTGCTAGGTGTTAGGGGGTTTCCGCCCCTTAGTGCTGAAGTTAACGCATTAAGCACTCCGCCTGGGGAGTACGGCCGCAAGGCTGAAACTCAAAAGAATTGACGGGGGCCCGCACAAGCGGTGGAGCATGTGGTTTAATTCGAAGCAACGCGAAGAACCTTACCAGGTCTTGACATCCTCTGACAACTCTAGAGATAGAGCTTTCCCTTCGGGGACAGAGTGACAGGTGGTGCATGGTTGTCGTCAGCTCGTGTCGTGAGATGTTGGGTTAAGTCCCGCAACGAGCGCAACCCTTGATCTTAGTTGCCAGCATTAAGTTGGGCACTCTAAGGTGACTGCCGGTGACAAACCGGAGGAAGGTGGGGATGACGTCAAATCATCATGCCCCTTATGACCTGGGCTACACACGTGCTACAATGGATGGTACAGAGGGCAGCGAAGCCGCGAGGTGAAGCAAATCCCACAAAACCATTCTCAGTTCGGATTGCAGGCTGCAACTCGCCTGCATGAAGCCGGAATCGCTAGTAATCGTGGATCAGCATGCCACGGTGAATACGTTCCCGGGCCTTGTACACACCGCCCGTCACACCACGAGAGTTGACAACACCCGAAGTCGGTGAGGTAACCGTAAGGAGCCAGCCGCCGAAGGTGGGGCCAATGATTGGGGTGAAGTCGTAACAAGGTAGCCGTATCGGAAGGTGCGGCTGGATCACCTCCTTTCTAAGGATA
>NZ_JBHLWL010000004.1:0-1487 GCF_042432965.1 Paracerasibacillus soli
GACCCATTGGTCTTGCATGCATGGATAAAAATACCATAAGTTGAAAAAATGAACATTTTTATTTACAGAAATAAAAAAAGCTCCTATTGTAGAAGAGACCATACTTGTTCCCAAATCTTCTACAAAGGAGACAACCAATGAATAAAAGTATAGGTCATAAACAGTTAATAAGTCAAAGTTTATCCATTTTACCTACAGAATCTTTTTCATGTCCATTGCTGAATTATGGCTATGACAAGCTTTCTGTGGATGCATTAATGAAGATTTTTGTGGCTGCACAACTAGACAACTGGCAATCTTATGAGGAAATGGAAGAAAAGCTTCGTGCTAACCCTGAGTTTTGCCAATCGATCAACCTTCCAAGTATAAGTGGCGCGCAATTAAGCCGTAGAATTAATGATTTACCAACTGAGCATGCACAAGCGCTTTTTCAAAGCGTAGTACATAAAATTCAGGAGCTAACAAAGAACCATAAAGGAATAAACCCTGAATTAGGACGTTTAAAGATTATTGATTCCACGCATATCAAGCTCCCACCAGAGCTCTGCGATTGGGCATTCGTCACCAAAGGATGGAATGTGGTGAAAATGCACACACGTATCGTTGTCGTTTCAGAGGATATTCATTATCCTGATAAAATTGTTCCTTCTACGGGGAATGTCGCGGATGTTGAAACACCACATTTACTTGTAGAAGAAGACGATGCAACGTACTTAATGGATCGGGGATATCCATCCAAAAAAAACCTAAACGCGTGGCAGAATCAAGATATACTTTTCGTTGTTCGGATTAGAAACACCATGAAAGTTGAACCTATTGAAACCTATGAAATCACTCATCCAGACGTAATTAGGGATGCAAAAGTTACATATACTCGTGCGGAACAGCCGATTCGTTTAGTTGAATTTTTAGATGAGGAAAACAGACTTTATCGGTTAATGACGACGAGATGGGATTTATCGGCAGAACAAATAATGGAGCTATATCGCTGCCGTTGGATGATTGAAACCTTCTTCAAATGGGTAAAACAACATTTAAAATTGGTTAAGATTTGGAGTACAAAACCACAAGGAATGTGGAATCAAATGTTCATTGCCATGGCGGCGTATGGATTAGCCCTAATCTTACAATTACAATTGAAAAGTCCAAGAAATCTATGGCGATTTTTAAGGTTAATGCGAATCTACTTGTATAAAACGTATGATGAATTTATGAAAGAATTACATCACAAAAAGTCCAGAACATCCCGCGGACGACAGAAGGTCCCAATACCGAGTAAAAGGGAGGTAGAGTTTTTAGGGGACGTCGCGATTATCAAGCCACAAAAGAAAAAATAACAAGTAAACTTTCAAAAAATAAATATGTAAAAAAATGGGAACAAGGTCTTTAATAAGCCCTCATCCCCCTTTTTTTATTCAAACAATAAACCGAACTGTAAAATTATTACATGTCTTACATAAGGTTACATTCGTGCAAGGCCTATGGGT